>CAYUKP010000048.1:5597-11058 GCA_964445335.1 uncultured Verrucomicrobiales bacterium | reverse complement strand
GTATAGGGCAGTGTAGTCCTTATTCCATATAGGGCTCGTCTTTAGATACGCATCAACTATATAGACTATAGAAAGCTGACAAATGAAGGCAAAAGTTGCTGGAGAGTTAACGACGTTTTTGAGAGGTGGCTTTTTCGCCCTCCTTAACGCATCTACAGACCAGACCTTCGCAGACGGTAGAAAGACTGACCAAAAGAGCATAACCCTTAGCATAACGTCTCCTCCGTGTATGATAAAAGGGTTGCGGGTATGTAGTGAAATGAGGAGTAACCATGAGATAACCGTGCATAGTTTTGTTCGGAATCCGATGAGCATTCCTATTGCAAAAACACCTGTGATAGCGAAGAGAATTGAAACTCCAAGGGGGGAGCCTACGGCAAAATAGACGGAGGTAAGAAAGTCGTCTTCTAAGAAATTTCCAATGCGTTGAATTCTGGGGAGGGTTCCAAGGTCCGTGTAATGAGCTACCAAATCAGTGGATCTGGTGTAGAGATCAGCAAGAAGTGTGCATGAAATGAGGATGCGAAACAAAGCTATAGAGCGGTAATCTAAAGCAAAGAGAGAAGATATTTTAGCCCATATGGTCACAGTAATATTTTGAGAAAAATTTATCGTGAAATATACGCCAGCGCTGTTTCCCTCGCTTCTGCATCTGCTGTGATATATCCTTCAAGGTTTTTTGGGTGAGAAACTGCGAGCTGATCCATACAGGCTTCGACTGTTTCCCAAATTTTAGGGAATGAGATTTTTTGATCAACAAAGGCTTGAACAGCAATTTCATTTGCAGCGTTTAAAATAGCGGGCAGTGTTCCACCAACAGTTCCAGCTCTTAAGGCTAAATTGATCGCGGGAAAGTCTTCTCGCCTCGGTTCCGCAAACGTTAGTGATCCAAGCTCAGCAAAGTTTAAGGGTTTGAGACCATTAGGGACACGATCAGGATAGGTGACTGCGTATTGAATGGGAAAGCACATATCAGTTTGGCTGAGTTGAGCCAAAATAGAATGGTCGGTGAACTCCACCATGGAATGAATAATGCTCTGATGATGCACAGTTACATCAACTTTATCCATTTCGACATCAAACAGCCATCGCGCTTCGATCATTTCCAGAGCCTTGTTAAACAAGGTAGCAGAGTCTAAGGTGATTTTACGTCCCATTGACCAAGTAGGATGCTTAAGGGCGTCAGATAGCGTTATGTCCTTTAATCTCTCTTTTGGCCAAACTTGAGGATCTCTAAAAGGTCCCCCTGAGGCAGTTAAAATGAGCCTTCTAATTTCTTTGTCTCCATTTTGGTGGCCACGCAGACACTGAAACAAAGCATTGTGCTCACTATCGACAGGTAAAATGTTTACTCCATAAGCTTTGGCTTCGGCCATGACAATTTCGCCAGCCATCACAAGTACTTCTTTACTAGCTAAGGCGATGTCCTTTCTTTTCCTTATTCCTGCAAGTGTTGGGGCAAGGCCATGAGTCCCAACAATAGAAACTAGAAGAAGGTTGGATTGTTCGAGCTCTGCTAGGGCGAGTAGACCTTCTGCTCCTGAGAAAACCTGAACATCGGAGCCTAGAGCATCTTTTACTTCTTGGACTCTTGTAGCGTCATTAATAGACACATACTTTACCTTAAACTCTAAGGCTTGCTTGATTAGTAAAGTGACATTGTTGCCAGCAGCTAGACCAATCACATTCATCCGCTCAGGAATGTCTCTGGCAACGTTTAAAGCACTTGTTCCAATAGATCCAGTGGAGCCAAGGATGACGACATTTTTGGGGTAGGGTTCAGTCATGGTAGCAAAAACCTGAGATATAGAAGATGAACTTTAGAGGATAGTCGAATCAGTCGTAATCACTTTACTTTCTTCAATCGCTTTTGGTTCATTGAACTGAGGGTTCTTCAAGTCCAAAGCAATAAGGTTGTCTGAATGAAACGCTCCTAAATCATCAAGCTGTTCTTTGATGTCATGAATTGCTTCATTACAATGTTGAGCCATAAAGCGATAGTGCATTTGTTCTTCTCTAACACTGAGAAGCTGGTTGCGGAGTTTTTTGATCTTTCGCAATCTAAGCCATTTTTTCATATGTGTGGGGAAATTTGATTTTAAATATGGATTGGAGGGTTACTGTTGGCCAATTTTTTGGATGATTTTTTTGCTAACCTCGATGCCTTTATAGAAATTATCTATAGCGAAGTTTTCATTAGGCGCATGAATTTGAGCATCAGGCAGTGCTAATCCTAACATTAGAGTGTCTGCATTGAGAATTCGTTTAAAATCACTTATAATTGGTATGCTTCCACCTTCTCGGATGAGAACTGGTTCTTTTTGGAAGACTTCAGTAAGGGCTTCTTGAGCTAGTTTTCCATAGACGTTATGAGGGTCTGTTCGGTAAGCAGCACCGCCGTGACCTTTGTGGATTTCTATTTTGACATGCTCAGGGCAATGCTTCTGAAGGTGAGCTTCGACTTGAGAGAAAATTTTATCGGGGTCTTGATTTGGAACGAGCCTGAAGGAGAGCTTACAAAATGCGGTGGATGGAAGGACCGTTTTAGAACCTTCCCCTTGGTATCCCCCACCAATTCCGTTTACTTCAGCGGTGGGGCGTGCCCAGAGACGTTCCGCAGAGCTGTAGTTAGATTCGCCATGTAAGGCTGAAGCTCCAGTGAGGTTGAGCATAGACTTTTCATCCATTCCGGGGACGTTTGCCCACATTTCACGTTCCCATTGTTCTAGAGGTTCGACATCATCATAAAACCCTTCAATGGCGATCGATCCATCTTCTAGGTGAAGAGTAGAAATTAAACGAGCAATCTCGGTCGCAGGATTCGCGATGGCTCCACCGATACAGCCACTATGTTGGTCACTAGATGGTCCAGATAAAGTGACTTCACAACAAATGATCCCCCTAAGACCATATCCCATCGTTCCTGTATTCGGAGCTACCATTCCTGTATCTGAAACGATAATAATATCACAAGGTAAATCAGCTTTATGCTGCTCGATAAAGGGGATAAGGTTTGGCGAACCAATTTCCTCTTCGCCTTCAAGGAGAATAGTGAGATTTACAGGGAGTTCGCCATCTTCCTCTAATAGCTGTTCAACGGCTTTGAGGTGCGCCATGTGTTGACCTTTATTATCCGTAGCTCCTCGTGCAAAAATTTTGTCTCCTATGATTGTCGCTTCAAAAGGAGGTGTGTCCCATAGTTCAAGAGGGTCTACAGGTTGCACATCATAGTGCCCATAGATCATTACATTTGGTAATCCTTCTTTGTGATTGTTTTGAGCTAAAACTATTGGGTGTTTATTAGTTTCGTGGATCGTAGAGGTGAGCCCGATGGAACCAAGTTTATTATGAAGCCATTCTGCATTCTTTCGGACTTCATTTTGATACGCGGAATCAGTCGAAATCGATTGAAAGGATAATACAGTTTTAAGATCATCTAAAAGAAAGCTCATATTGTGATAAGTGAGGGTGTGGCGTAATAAATTCAGCTATTCAAGCCTGTTTTAACGTCTGAAAAGCTTTGTAGTTTTCTGAGCCTAACATGAGAAGAATGATTATACTAAAAATTTGACCAATCTTAAGGCAAATCAGAATTAATAAGCCGATTGTGATAAGGCTTATGAGGTGTACGAGACGAGTTTTTTTTAAAAAATTCTTGAGTAGTAATCCTCCGTCTAATGGGTAAATAGGTAAGAGGTTGAGAAGAGACCAGAAAAAGCTTATAGACATCAAATACACAATAAACATTCTGCTTTGTGGAGTAGGGAAGATGTCGATATTTACTTTAGTTAGTAAGATGAGTGCAAGGCTACCTATACCAAATTGTGCCAAAGGGCCCATGATTATTACCCAAAAATTTTGGCTTTTTTTCAAAGCTGGTCCCGAGCTTACCATTATTCCTCCCATCCCATGCAAAATGATTTCTGGCGCTTTACGAAAGCGTTTCATGGTGAGCGCGTGACCAAGTTCATGAATTAAAATAGAGAGGAATCCTGCACCAATAAACACAATGAGATTGACTAGTCCGGCAGTAGTAGGCTTGCTCAAAAGAGGTATCGCGCCCCCAATCATAGCCATAATTAGCCAAAACATGGGTTGAATGTTAACTGTAATCCCGAAGATACTAAAACGTAACATAAATGAAGTGTTTGGTTAAGGTGGGAGAAAAGTCAAGAGGTTCAATTAGAGGTTTTTAAGAAAGAGCGTAAGGGATTTAAGTGAAATATTTATAAAAAATTAAGCTCTTCCTTGTGAAGAGGAAGAGCTTAAGAAAGGTGGCTTTGAGAAAAAAGTTACGCTGTCATGCTTTTCTCAGCGAGAGATAACTTCTCTCTAAACTGACGAAATGTAATAAGTCTCATTGTCTCTTCATCCCAAAGGCGGAAGTTGATACACTTCAAGCTTTTCCAAAATGTCAGAGGTTCGATAGAGCTGAACATAGGGTGTGAATTATGACATTTCTCTAAGTTGTAGTTAGGGATCTTAGAGCTAAGGTGGTGGATGTGATGGTAGCCAATGTTTCCAGAAAACCATTGGAAAAATTTAGGCAACTTGTAGAAAGAGCTTCCGTAAACTGCTGCTTTGAAGTAATCCCAATTTTCTGCTTTTTCCCAGTATGTGTCTTCAAACTGGTGTTGGACATAGAATAACCATACTCCACATGTTGACGCTACGGTCATGCAAATGAGAGTAATGATAATGTAATTCATCCAGCCAAATGTAAGACCTAAGGTTGTAACCATTACAGCAATAGCAAGGTTGCTGTATAAGACAGACATTTTGTCCTTCGACTTTGCGGATGGGTTAGGGAAACGGTGAGTGATCATGAATGTCCACATTGGTCCAATAACAAATAGGACGAAAGGATTACGACCTAAACGGTAAAGAAGTTTGCGACCAGGGCTAGCAGCAATGTATTCGTCGACAGTCATTGTCCAGATGTCACCCACACCTCTGCGGTCTAAGTGGCCATTGTGTGCATGATGCACACTGTGTTCCCAACGCCAGTGTTGATAAGGAGTGAATACTAACGTGCCGGTAATGAACCCCCAAATGTTATTCGTTCTCTTGGATTTGAAGAATGAGAAGTGTCCACAATCATGAAAAATGATGAATACTCTCACCAATAAAGCTCCTGCAAGGAGGGCTGTAGGAGTGATCGCAAACCATTTCCAACTTAGGTCTGACTGTAACATGAAATACATGCCAACCCATAGGGCGACATAGAGACCTACGGAGTTGACCAATTGCCAAGTTGCAGCTCCAAGTCTAGGTTGTGTAAAATCTTTAACGACAGCCTTCCATTCTTTGGTAGGAGGGGAAGGCAAATTTAATCTTTCTATATGATCCATAAATTTTTGACTGACAGTTCGAATTTAATCTACATCACAATCATGTTTTGCAAGAAGATATTTATTTTGCGAAAACAAGGTTTTTGTGATTTTTGTCGTAAGTATTGCAA
>CAYUKP010000048.1:3395-5587 GCA_964445335.1 uncultured Verrucomicrobiales bacterium | reverse complement strand
GTATTGCAAAATTCTTTTTTATTTGTAATAATTTGTCTTTTTTGAATTGTTTTGGTTAAAAATTTTTTTAAAAAAATTGATAGAAGGTGATTGGAAGATTTTTTTTTACATACAGTTTGATAAAAAAGCTTAACAAATCTTGATTTTTTCAGATGTTTTGTAATGTTTGAAAGCTTTTTTTGTCAGAAATCTGTTTGGCTAAAATGCGTATGTATTTGACCAGTCTTTGTTCTTCAGGCTCTTAATATTTAGTCTTCCAATAAGATTCTCTCCGACTCAGGGAACCCTGCGCTTATAGGTTCTTCTGAAGACTTTGTGAGTATGATTTTATCCAACACGCTGGCTTCTTCTCGAATCCAGACATATAAATGATTTAGACCCTCTTTTAGTTCAAAAGGTTTTCTGACTTTATTCCACTCATAAGATTCCACATGTCCAATGACTTTTTCTCTACCGCTATTGTCAGTGCTGAGATAGATGGAGTCGCTTGAACGGGCAGGGCTTTCGCCATAGAGGTATACGGTATACTCACCTGGATCTGTTACGAGAAGGTTATATTTCACATAAGCGCCACTTCCCGGTTTAAGTCGTCTTTTTGATTGTTTTTGGGATGTGATTCCATTGGCATTGTTCGTCCCAGTGAAGTTCTTTCTAGTGGTAAGAATCCATTTGGTATCATTAATTGACTGTGATGATGAGTAGTGCTCTGCTTCTAAGCTGAAATAGTCAACGATTTGGGTGTAAACCGTTTGATTTTCTTCGGCAGTGGTGTCCTCATTAGCTTTGACAAATAAAGTGACATTTTTTGTTACGCGCTCATGTGCGTCTTCTACTAATAAGCGGAATTTGTATTGGCCTTCATTTGTAGGGATCCCTGAGATCACTCCATTATTGGAGAGCGTAAGTCCTTGAGGGAAGTTGCCACTATTGATAGACCACATTTTGTCACCTTCCCCTCCTTGGGTGGTGAGGATATATTCCAATTCTACCCCTTTGGTTAGATCGTCTATTTCGATTGTATTTATGCTGAGAGGGACTTGTGTAGTTGAAGTTGTTGAGGTGGCTTCAGTTATGTAGAGAGTTTCTTCACTTTCTATCTCAGGTATAATACCTTCTTTAGATAAAATAATTTGATCGAGGATACTACCAGCTTCCCTAATCCAGACATATAACTTGGAATAGCCTTCAGGTAACCAGACCTTGTCTCGACCTGATTCTGATTTTCCTTGTTTCCATACGTTGGAGCGTAAGTGTACGGTTAGAGCGTCGGTAGCGGTGTTGTCTGTATCTATCCAGATTGAATCACTTGAAGAGCTGAGGTTGAGACCTAAAGCGAAGACATTGTATTCCCCTTCCTCAGTGACGTTCAAATGGTAGACTACATAGGCTCCTGCTCCAGCGTCTTGTCGACTTCCAGTTTCAGGGTATGCTTGAATGCCATTCTCTGATGCGTTGCCATTTAGGTCCTCGCGTGATATGAGTTCCCAATATTGAGACCCTGCATCGTGAGATTGGTGATAATGTTCTGCTTCGATTTTAATCTGCCCATCATTGTCATAGAAGAAATCCGAACTATGGGAGATGTCACTCAAATCTGTGTCTACAGTTTCGGACATAGGGTGTTTACCTAGTGTTTCTTGGTATCCAAAACCTAGAGGTTTGTCAGGAGACTCAGATAAAATAATTTTATCTACAATGCTTCCAGGCTCCCTCACCCATAGATAAAGTGTGTTTTCTCCTTCTTCAAGGAATATGGGGGCTGACGGAATAGGTTGCTTCCATGTATCGGTTGTAATGTTGATTCGGACAGCGTTTGAAGCACTTTCAGAAGTTCCTACATAAACAGAATCACTAGAACTATCGGATGCTAGGCCTAGGATGTTAACATGATAAGAGCCTGCTTTAGATACATCGAGGGTGTATGTAGTGAATCCACCTTGACCTGCAACCTTTGCCTCACCCGAATAGTTGGGGTATTGAATAGCCAGTCCCGATGAATACATGACCTCATCAGAATTTTCTATTTTTTCCCATCTGCTGCCTTGTATCGTCACAGCACTAGTATAGTTTTCGGCTTCGATGCTTAAATAATCTTGGATTTGGTAAAACTCGTTCGACAAAACTTCAGTTGTCGTTTCAGGTTCTGTCGTTTCAGGTTCTGTCGTTTCAGGTTCTGTCGTTTCAGGTTCTGT
>CAYUKP010000048.1:0-3295 GCA_964445335.1 uncultured Verrucomicrobiales bacterium | reverse complement strand
GTTCTGTTGGTTCAGGTTCTGTTGGTTCAGGTTCTGTTGGTTCAGGTTCTGTTGGAGAGGCTACATTGTTTAGAATAATCATGGTATAGTTTCTAGACAACTCTTCGCCCAAGGAGTCGGTGACTAAGATGTTAAAACTATAGGTTCCTGCAAAAATAGGTACTCCAGAAAGAGTGCCAACACTTGAGAGTGTTAAACCTTGGGGGAGTGATCCTGAGCTTAAATTCCAAAAATATGATCCACTTCCGCCTTCTGCTTGTAAGGTTTGTGTAAAGTATGTGTTGGCAAAGGTGTCGTGAATTTCGGATGATTCAATAGATAGTGGAATTTTAGGGATTTCGACAGAAAAGCTTGAATCAGGGCCACTGTAATATGATGGTCCTACATCATTTCTCGTGAGTTGTTTTACGAAAGGAGAGTCATTTAAATTATCTTCATAGCATCCCGCATCTATAGGAATACTTCTCTCACGACCTGTTATATCTTTGCTTACAGTATATAGAGGGTCGGATATATAATCTTTGGCTACACTGTTTGAATGAGGAATATGTATTTTTAGGTCAGAGTCATAATATAATTCAGGATCCTTATAAAGAACGCCAGAAAGGTTAGTTGAACCGTAATTTCCACCTTCGTGATATACGATGTTATTGCTTAGAGTGACTTCGTTTGTGTCGTATTGAATATCAAAGATTGCAGAGTGCTGTGTATCACTATATACTATATTGTTATGTATTTGAACTCCTTGGGGGATGACGCCATCGGATTTGTTTTCACCAATGTTGAGAGGCTGATGGCAATTATAGAATGTGTTATTTAGGATGACTGCGTTGTCAGCGACTTCGTATCCGTTACTATCATCAGATGACGGCCAATCACTATCTCCTTTCATTAGACACAGAGCTGAACGCAAACCTGTGCCTCCTAAATTATAAAAATAATTGTTTTTTACAATATGATTGCGGCCAATGAGTCTAACTCCAGATTGTCTTGAGCCACCTGTTCCAATGAAGTGGTTTCCTTCGATAAGACCATTGTCGCCATGGCGTAAGGTGAGTTGACCGTCACAGTCGTAAAAGGTGTTATATTGGTAAATGTTGCCTCCAGATTTGTTCGATATAACTTCCATTTCAGAGGCATTAGATGCTTTTATGGCTCTGAAAAAGAAGTTGTGTCGAACAATGCAAGCCATGTTGTATCGTTGTTTTGAGCTGTCTCCAATGCGAATGGTCTCATAGCCGTTTTGACCTATGTTATCCCTTATTCCGAAGTAATTATATTCTAAGACATGGTTTCGAGGAATTGTAATGCCTGGTTCAGATCCTGGATCAGGTTTGATAAAGATGGTTGCGTTTAGACTCGTCTTCCCCTCAAAGCTATTATGATCTAATCTGTGATTAAATCCTGCCATAAATATCCAGTTGGATTCTGATACCCCAGAGTCAAAATTTTTAAAAACGCAATTGGTTACTCTACAATTTCTACTATTTGGTCTCATCCGAATAATGCCCTCCTTCTCAGAGGCTCCTCCTGACCCGTCAAAGACGAGGCCGGCAAGAGTTACATAATTTGCATCCAAATGAATTTTTGTTTCTCCTGTGAATCTTGCACTTCCTAAGGGTTCTGAGAAAATTATAACAGGTTTATCTGTGGTGCCGTTTACATCAATATCAACATTAATGTTTTGGTAGGTGCCAGGAGAGAGTTTGACTAAATCTCCTGCGGAAAGGTTTTGAACAACCTTTTGTAGGGTTTCTGAATCAGAGACAGTGTGTACGGTTGCTAAAGATATAAATGTTAAGCATAAGTATACACTCAAGAAAAAGATTTTGGGTTTACTTGCGGCTTTCATATGCAATTATTTTTACTGTATTTTGTAAATTTATTCAATATTTAAAATAATAAAAAATCGTAAATAAAAATTTATTGTAAAATTGATGAAAGTTTGTCATTGTGCATATTGTAGAAATTGTGGCTAGTAGGCACAGAGAAAGTTTCTGATGAATGATTTGTGTAGAGAAGGAAGAATTTTTGTGTTACACAAGAGAAGTGTCGTAAAGCTTTAATGAGAGTTGCCTTTTTGTTGTTATGAAATTTTCAAATAAAATACTTTTTGCGTTATTGATTGCGTTTTTTTGTCAGGTCTCTGTTGTTGAGGCTCAGAGTAGTTTTGGTTCTACCTTATCTTTCTTTTTTCAAAATGGTGTCAATCCTCTGTCAAACACGTCAGCAACAAGTGGTGGTGGAAATGGCTTAGTTTCAATTCTTACTACATATTCAAGTAGGTTAAATACTTGGACATCACAATTTTTAGGATTGGCTAGGGTGATTTTAGGGGTTCTTATTGTGTTAGACTTTGTGTGGTTAGTTACTAAATTTATTATGCAAGGAGCTGGAATTATTAATCAGTTACAGGAGCTTGTAGGTCGATTTCTGTTTTATACCTTGAATATTATTTTGGTAAACAATGGGGCAGGATTCATTCGGGAAATATTTGAGACATTTGATGTAGTAGCGGGTAGCCTTGAGTCGAAAGGATCTGCGGCTGATTCAATGGGAATGTTTCAATTGGTACTTGTAGTAATAGGACTTATAGCCATTGGTTTTGTAGCATCAGGCATTGCAAATGGGATGGTTTTTATGACGCCCACTGTTTTCGAAATGTTATCTGGGGCAACGACTATGGCAGCAGCAACAATAATGGGTATGATTGCGGCCTTCTTTATTGTATACATAGAAATATTATTTATTATTGGTATTGCTCCTATTGTGTTTGCTTTAGGTGGTTCTTCTGTTACTTCAAAGGCCTCTTTAGGTTTGATAAAGTATTCCGTTGGTGTAGGCTTTAAATTGGTTGCGATGGCAATGGTTGCAAGTTTAGCTAGGAATTCTATAGAGCTAAATGACTTTTATGATTTTGAGTCTGTTCTGCGAGGTATGACGGTCTTAATAGTTTGTGCGAGTATGTTTATCGTCCTTCCAGACAGGATGGCTAGTCTTGCTACGGCGGGGTCTGCGAGTTTTGCGACTGTTACCTTAGGAGACTCTTTAGGTAAGCTTTCTAGATCCTATGAGTTGGGGACAGATATCAGGGAGTGGAGACAGAAAAACAAGCGAGCAGAGCTACAGTTGCAAACCGAAGCCAAAAAAATAGCCGGTGTAGAAGCGCAGTTAGGGCATTCGACAAAGGATGGCGACGAGGGCTCAGGCCCAAGATCTCTAAAGGAAATCCGGCGTGATATTAAGCGTCAATACATTAAAGGAGATCGTGATGGGGATTATCTAACTGATGTGC
>CAYUKP010000047.1:0-11060 GCA_964445335.1 uncultured Verrucomicrobiales bacterium | reverse complement strand
TTTCATAGTATCTTGGGGAAGTTACTATGACTATCGCTACGGATGTGCCAAAAGAGGTTTTTGTTTGTAACCCCTTATTATGTAAAGGGTTGTGATTGGTCGGAAATGTTTTCCGGGTGTGTTTTTAGGGTAAAAAGTTCTTACTTGGTGCGTTATGACCGTAAAATTTAACGTTTCTTATATAACTTTCGTAGCCGTATAGATTGAGGCCACGCCACAAGAAAGGCGCTGACACGCCGCGTTGCTAAAGCTACAATTTTCAATCAAGTCAGTCATGTTCTTTCCTGAAGGGAATTGTTGTATAGAACCAGATAGGTAATGGTAGGCGTCAGGCTGGCGAGTTAAGGCGCCTGCTAGATGAGGTAGGATCTTATCTAAGTAAAAGATGTAAGGTCCTCGTAAAATATTCTCAGGCAGGGAGAAGTCTAAAACAAGGAGGCGACCTCCAGGCTTGAGGACACGATTCATTTCTAAGAGAGCATCTTTATAGTTTGCCATATTTCTCAGTCCAAACGCTACGGTTACAACGTCGTAGCTCGCATCAGGGAAGGGGAGAGAGAGAGCATCGGCTAATACTGTTTTTTGAACACCTCTGCTAGTTGCATAGGCTAACATTTCTGCGCAGAAGTCTGAGCCTGTGATGGCGCAGTCTGGGAGATGTTTCTGAAACTCTAAGGCAAGGTCACCTGTGCCTGTGGCAATGTCTAGAAGTTCCTTAGGTGCCCAGCTTTTGACAATTTTTGCTACTTTCTGACGCCATAAAATATCAGTCCCGAGGCTTAGAACATGATTTGTCATGACGTAGCGGTCGGCGATTCTCGCGAAGGCTCCTTTTACATATTCTGGATCTTGCATAGGGTCTTAGCTTTGAGGCTCAGGGAGTATGTCTTGGTAAATCGAGTTTTCAGATCCTTCAATGACGGTTGCTCCAATGGCTTTTTCGTAGAATTCGATTGGACCGACTCCTCCAATAATAGCATAAGCGTACCCTTGCTCTTTAAGAGCTTCCATACATTTAAACAAGAGTGCCTTACCAATTCCAAGACCACGCGCATCTTCTGATACTCCTGTTGGGCCAAAGAATCCTTTGCAGGTTGTGTCATAGCACCCAAATCCGAGGATTTTTTTGTCCTTAGTGGCGATGAAGCATCCTACAGGTTGCTTTGTGAGAGCGACAGAAGCTTCGCTCACCCATTTAGGTGAAAAATGTTCTCTAATGAAGGCTTCGACGAGATGCTTTTCATAAACTCCTGGGCGACGCAAAATAACTCCGTTTTCTGAACACTTCGCATATATCTGTGACGAATCAGGCAATCCGTAGAGCCTCACTAACATATCAACCATACCAGACAGTTATCTCGTTCGCATGACACATCAACTAGAAAATAGAGATGAGTCTACAAAAAATGCTACTCGTATAAGGAGTAGCATTTTTGAATAAATAGGAAAGTGTTGTGTATTAACGCTTGGAGAACTGGAATGCCTTACGTGCACCTGGTTGACCAGCTTTCTTACGCTCTTTCATACGTGGGTCACGACGAAGAAGACCAGCTTCTTTAAGTGCACCTCTAAGCTCAGGATCAACTAAGATAAGAGCTCTAGAGATCGCTAGTTTAATCGCACCAGCTTGACCTTTGATCCCACCACCTTTGGATTTGATCTTAAGATCAAACTTATTGATCAACTTAACTGCCTGAAATGGCGCAAGAAGCTCATTTTGGAGAGGGATAGTTGGGAGATATTCTTCAAAGGAGAGACCGTTGATTTCAACTTGTCCAGTTCCTTCAGTAAGCCATACTCTAGCTACCGCAGTGCGACGTCTACCTGTTGCACTATATGATTTAATTTTGTCTGCCATGAATAGAATTTAGTTAATCTTTAACTTACGCTACTTCGTAAACTTCTGGTTGTTGTGCTTCATGTGGATGCTCTGATCCAGCGTATACACGTAATTTAGAAAATACTGCGCTTCCGAGTTTGTTCTTAGGAATCATTCCTTTGACAGCTTTTTCAAGGATTAGGGCAGGACGACGTTCACGGATTTTACGAGGAGTCTCAACTTTTTGGTTACCTACGTATCCTGTGTAGCGAGTATAAATTTTTTGCCACTCTTTGTTACCTGTAAACCTTGCTTTCTCCGCATTAATGATAATAACGTGATCTCCTGTGTCTACGTGAGGAGTGAAGATAGGCTTGTTCTTTCCTCGTAAAAGGTTTGCAGCTTCTACAGCTACTTGTCCAACCACTTTGTCAGCAGCATCTATCACATACCACTTGCGATTAATCTCAGTTGGTTTAGCAGAAAAGGTTTTCATCAATCTTAATTAGGGTTGTGTGCTATAGAAATTAGCACATTGGATCTTATGGATGCGGAACATATGATTTATTTAAAATTTCTGTCAATGTATTTTTGATAGAATGCTATACTTTTTAAGTAGGCTTCTCTGATAAATGTGGTCTGTGTTTTCTTAAGCCTTCACGCTTTTTGCCTTTGAGGATGTAAACAAGTTACTTAAATTTCCCAAACCTTGGCATGTCCTGCCATGAAGAATGCTTTATGTATGAGATATTGTTCATAAATACACTTGTCATGTGTGCATTAAGTGTGTTCACTTGATTATTAGATGAGTAAGGAATTAACAAAACGTCAGAAGGAGATTTTGAATTATCTTAAGGCGGAGTTTGCCACCTCAGGGGTCATGCCTTCCACACGTGAGATTCAAGCGTTTTTTGGGTTTAAGAGCCAAACGGCCGCGATGGGGCATTTGAGGGCTTTAGAGAAAAAGGGGGTGATTCAGAGATTGCCAGGTAAGGCTCGTGCTGTGATCTTCCCTGAGAGCTTAGAGCGTGAGGAGATCGTTGACATTCCACTCTATGGAAGAATTGCCGCCGGCTATGCCCAAGAGGCGAATGAAGAGAAGGAAGCGGTCATCTCAGTAGATGTGAGGACGCTGGGCTTATCTCCGTCACGAGGGACTGAGCGCTTTGCCTTAAGAGTTCAAGGAGAGTCTATGATTGATGCGCACATTTGTGATGGTGATACGGTGATTTTGGAGAAGAGAGAGCCAAGGCACGGAGATATTGTAGCAGCTCTCATTGATGGGGAGTCTACCTTGAAGCGTTATATTGAGCAGGGAGGTCGCCCATATCTTAAGGCAGAGAACCCACATTATCCTGATTTAATACCGCTCAATGAATTGTCAGCTCAAGGTGTGATGGTTGCCCTAATGAGGCAAGCGTAGGCCGTAATGGCTTACGAAAGCCAGGGGAGGAATGGAGCGAGTGCCGATAAAGATTCCTCCCATTCATTGACAACAGGTTCTTGTGGGCAAACGACCTTAAGTTTTTTGAGCTCAGCTCCACCTTTGAAGTTAAAGGATGTATGACGCCCCGCATATTCTCCATCGAGCTCTAATGGGATCGGCGTTTGAGAGGTGATATGCATTTTAGAGACTTGGCGGTATTCGATCGACTTTGCTTCCGAAAAGTCATTAGCTGATGAGAGGGATTTGAGACCTTTCAGAAAGTCTAGAAGCCCGCGATAACCGGCTTCCTTAAAGATCAAGACATCCATCAGATTGTCTGAATTGTCGGCTTCTTCAAATAGGGTGAACTGACCTCCATAAAGGCCTCCATTACCTACGAGCACGCATACTCCCTCAATGCTGACCTCGTCATCTAAGACCACAGTCATTTTAGGAGGGTTTTCTCCAAAGACCTTGGCTGCTGCGATACCATAGGCAATAGGGCCGAGAGTCTTTTTCTGTTCCTCAGAGGTTTCCTCAATGATACGCGCATCTAGCCCAATCCCTGCCATTTGCGCAAAGGGCATACCATTCACCTCAAACAAATCGACTTCGACAATGTGCTCTTCTTTGATAATGGAATATGCTTGCGATAGTTTGGCACTAGGGATGCCTAATTCTCTCGCAAAGACATTCATTGTTCCCGTAGGAAGGATACCTAGAGCTGTATCAGATCCTGAGAGCCCTCGCACAACAGTGTTGATCGTGCCGTCACCTCCTGCAGCAATCACAATTTTCTCATTTTTATTAGCGAAGAAGGATGCCAATTCACCTGCTTCTTCTGGGCTCTTGGTAGCATAAATGACAAACTCCGTTGGGTTTTTCATGACGAACCGATGAGCCCTTTTTGCACGCTCGCTTCGTGCATTGGGATTCATTATTAAGGGGTAACGATCTTTCCATGCCATGAATCAACCTTAACAAAGGCATCCCAAAAGAGAAGGATTAGAATCATTTCTTATTTTTTCGCGCACGATATGACGTAATGAATCGTTCTGGAATCAGCCAGTAAACCCCAGTCTTCAAGCCTAAACGCAATTTACTAAGTTTATACATTATCCAGCACTCCATGCGTTCGGGGATCTTTGGAATCCCTTCAGTTTCCCCGAGCCACATTCTTTGGTAGCGATTTACTCGCGCAATCCAACCAACGCTTACCTGCTCTCCTCTGCCTTCAGATTGAATTTCTCCTTTTTTAACCCCCATATGATGCGTTCCTACGGGAATAACGGTCTCATCAAACCCTTCTCCCGTGATCATAAGTTCCGAGTAATCAATATTTAAAAACTCACATAAGCTCTGGCTCACTTGTCTCCTATTAGTCACTAACTCTGTAAAATCAATTTCTATCACAGACCTGCCCATTTGCTTTAGTTTGTTCACCCCTGCCAGCATTCGCGCCATATCTCCCAAGTATTCGTAGAAGAGTCCTTTGGTGGAAAAATAAGAATCCCCACCATTAGCAGCCCTTTTCACACTGTCAAAAACCTCTACCAAATCTCTATGTAATATTACAAACTTAGCCTCAGGGAACGCATCGCTTAATTTTTTCAAATGCGCCCCATACATTGCAGACTTTTCTCCCACGATCATCGGTTGAGATCCCTCTCTTTTTGCTTGGTATTGTAGCTCCCACAAATACGTCATGGCCTCCCTTTTATTACACGCAGGAAAATCATCTAATGAGTCAGCAAAACCGTGCCGAGATAAATGCCCGTTCCACAGGTCTAACTTTCGCCCCCATTGTTTAGATTGTATTCCTCCCAACCATGATGGCCACGAGTAAAAGATATCACTTTCATAAAATAAGGAAATGTCAGGGTGTGAAACCATTGTTTTATAGAGCAATGATGTTCCTGAGCGAGGAAGCCCGATTACAAATACTTGACCGTATAAATGTGCGTTATCTGTCCTCATGCAAACAAAGTTATTAGAACGAAATTCTTCCACTAAATCTGCTAGTGAATTAAATAATTCCTCAACACCTTTATAGAAAAATATTTGCTTTGCCAACTTAAACAGCCTCCATGTGATATGCTACGAAGAACCCATATGTTACGCTCTAAGACAACCTATATTGAATTTGAACGCCCTCATCCAAGAGGTGACACCGCAAGAAGTCGTCATAAATTGGTCAAACGAGGTCTAAAAATTTTAAATTACTTAAAGTTGCCCGAAAAAGTTCTCTTAATGGCAAGGGGGAGGCGTCCTTTATACAATCATGACACCGATCAAACAATTCTCTATAATCTCCCTGAACCAGATTATTCGAAACAACACGTTCTAAGGAATGCGCAAGCTCCTGATTTAACCCCTGTGGGGTATAAGAGTTTTCAGAAAGAAATGAAAAATACTCGTTTGGTTGGGAAGGGGTTAATTCCGATCGACCAAGAAGGATATTTAGCATCGGAAGACCTCGCATTAAATCTTTATACAGATTTATCTATTACAACCGTTGAGATGCGCCCCCTCCTTTTCCCAAAAAAGCGCGTTTTAAAAGGGCATTACATTTCTTTGGTAAACCATTGGACTACATGGAAAGGGTTTTACCATTGGTTTACTGATGTTCTCCCTCGATTAAGGTCTCTAGAAGAACGGCATAAAATTATTATCAGAAAGCCTGCAGCTCCTTATGAAATCGACTCCTTAAAGATTCTCGGGTTACTAGAGAGATGTGTTTTTATTGAGGAGGACTACCTCGAATTGGAACACTTTACCTATACCTCACCGAGTTCCTATAGCGGGGCTTATGACCCTGAAGCGATAGACTTTGTCCGCAATTCTTTTCTAGAAAAGGTTGATATTCCCTCTAAAACCCGAAAGATTTATGTCACTCGAAAGGGGGAGAGGCGGTGCCCTCTCAATGAAGAGCAGGTTATTTCTTACTTTGAAGCTCTTGGATGGGAAATCATAGATTGTAAAACAATGTCGCTTAAAAAACAAATAGAAGTCTTTCATCAAGCCTCTCATATTGCAGCGAGCCATGGAGGAGCTCTCGTGAATTTATTGTGGGCTCAATCAACATGCAAAGTTTATGAGTTTTTCCCCTCAAACCGTATTGTGGCCACCAATGAAAACATTGCCTTGCGGATCGGAGCTGATTACCATGCTTATATTTTTCCCTCTGATAAAAAAGGGGTGCAGATAGATATTGCGAAACTAAAAACAATTTTTGAGTCTCCACAATTGGCCTTATGATAAAGTCTTTACTGATCCCAACACACCCTACAATGGGTTGGGTATCTATGAATCGATATTTCTTAGAAATATCAAATACTGAAATCAAAAATATCTCCTTTACTAGCCCTTTTGCAAAGGAGCTCTTTATACGTCCAAAGGTGGCTGGGCGCATTTCTAAAATATATGCGAGAACGTTACATTATCCTTATAAGCTCTTAGCTCAACAGGAACGTGATATTAATCACATCTTAGACCACAGTTTTGTAGACTTAATGCGATGGCCTCAAAAAGCTCCTACTGTGGTTACAGTGCATGATCTCATTCCTCTAGGTGAATTCTCTACTCTCCCCCCGAACCAGAAGCGAAGGTTTCACCGTAGAATACAATACCTCAAGCAAGCGGATCATTTAATTTGTTGTTCAGAATATACTGCCAGAGAAGTTGAAACATACTTACAAATTTCTAGAGACAAAATGTCTGTTGTGCCACATGGGGTGAATAGAGGATTTATGGAGAAGAAGACGTTATCTCGTGATCTTCAAGAAAAGATCCCTCAAGGTAAGAAGGTTATCGTGATCGTAGGTGGCACAATTTATAGAAAAAATCACGCCATCTTACCAGAGGTAGTGAAAGGTCTCCAAGCCTTTAAAGGGGAGTATTGCATCGTTAAGGTTGGACCTCAATTTCATCCACAATTACGAGAGACCATTGCAGAGAGTTTGGGACAAAGTAATATAATAGAATTGGGCTTTCTCTCAGAGCGTGATCTCCAAAGCGTGTTGCAAACCTCTACTCTTCTTTTCTTTCCTTCTTTAATAGAAGGCTTCGGGTTGCCTGTCTTAGAGGCTATGGCTGCGGGCTGTCCTGTGGTCTGTAGTGAACGTTCGAGTTTACCAGAAGTTGGAGGAACAGCGGTGCTCTACTTTGACCCGCAGAAACCTCAAGAAGCAAGTCAAGCGATCGAACAGGTTTTTCGTGATGAGAACTTTAGAATTCAATTGGTCAAAGAAGGAGTGGCGCGGGCTCAGACGTTTACTTGGGAGGCACATGTGGAAGCTCTAAACAGGATTTATAAAAATGTCCTGAATGGGCAGAGCACCTAGAAATGACAGACTTGTATCCCTTGAAAGGATGCTACGCGATTCATAAATGAAACGAAAAATATTACTCATCGATTTTTGGGGGCTGGGTGACCTTGTTCTGGCGTCAGGAGCCTTACACGAGCTTGTCAAATTAGGATATGAAGTGGGCGTCTTAACTAAACCTCTATCAAAAGCTCTGACAGTGCGCACGTTTCCTGGGGTGCATTGGCATACTGTAAATATCCCTTGGACTGCTCATCAGGGGAAATATCGCCTGCATGAGTGGAATTGGAAGGAGTTAGCAGAAGTGATCAGCGAAATTCGAGGTCAATCTTATGATTACAGCATTTCCATCCGCAAAGACCCACGAGAAGATTTTATCCCATGGCTCGCAGGCATTACGCAAGTGTATGGTTTTCGGCGCTGGTCATGGTGGTCTTTGATTAATAAGCCCGCACAGATCATTGAGGGTGGGCATCGAGTTGAACTCTGGCAGAGTGTGCTCTTAGAGCTCACAGGGAGGCGTCTCACCTGCCAACCTTCATTGCTCGCGCCGCCGGCAGAACCGAGTCAACGCCTTCTCATTCATGTTGGAGCTTCGGTCAAGGTGCGGCGTTGGTTTCTCTCGCAATGGCAGGAGTTGATTAATCAATTACAATCCACTTATAATTACCCCGTAGAAGTGGTTGCTGATCTTGATGGATTTGGCAGTGGCCTTCAGGCGGACTACGTCTACCAAGGGCAAAGCTTAGAGCTTATGACGGCGTTGTTAGGAAGTAGTCTCTTGGTCATAGGGAATGATAGTGGTCCGACACACATTGCAGCGTCTTATGGAGTGCCTACCGTGACGGTCTTTGGCCCTCAAAAGACCGAGTATTTCCGTCCATGGTCAGAACGAGCCTTCGTTGTAGAGGGTGGGGATTGTCCTTACAAGCCTTGTAGTGACTACTGCCGATGGAGCAGTCCAAAGTGCTTGGAGGCGGTCACTGTATCAGAGGTCTTGGCGCAGGTGGGTAGAGCAATGAAGCATGTGGAGAAATGACATTTAATTCATGGGTGTTTGCAGCCTTCTTTGCGGTCTTTTTCTGGGGTTATGAGAGAGTGCGAGGAGTGGCCAAAAAGTGGGTGCTACTTATAGGAAGTTATGCCTTTTATGCCGCGTGGGATGTTCGATTTCTTCTCTTGATCATGGCATCAACGCTATTGGACTTCTATGTCGGTCAGAAAGTCGAACAGCTTGGTCAGGAGAAGGGTAAGCGGTTTATCTGCCTCAGCCTTTTGTTGAATATCGGAGCATTAGCGTATTTTAAATATGCGAATTTCTTCATCGGATCAGCAACCGCCCTGTTGACCCGGATCGGATTGCCTTCAGATCTTGCGACCTTACAAATCATTCTCCCGGTTGGAATCTCCTTTTATACCTTCCAGACGATTTCCTATTCGATAGATATTTACCGAGGAGAACTAAAAGCCTCTAGGAGCTTACTAGACTTCTCTTGTTTTGTAGCCTTCTTTCCCCAACTCGTTGCAGGCCCGATTGAGCGGGCTAAGGACTTATTGCCCCGCGTGGCGAACCCTGTCTCTCCCAGTCAAAAGCAACGTGATACGGGGTGGTTTCTTATTCTAGTAGGGTTGTTTAAAAAGATTGTGATAGCGGATGGCTGTGCTGGGTTTGTGAACTTCGGATTTAATAACCCTGAACAATCGATGGTTCACCCGTTGCTTGTGACGGTGTTTTTCTCCTTTCAGATTTATGCGGATTTTTCAGGCTATACAGATATGGCACGAGGCATCGCGCGCCTTTTAGGGGTGGAGCTGAGCCTAAACTTTCTGAAGCCTTATTTAGTCGGTAATCCTTCCCTCTTTTGGCGCCATTGGCATATCAGCCTCTCCTCTTGGTTACGTGATTACCTCTATATTCCTATGGGAGGGAACCGCAAAGGCGAGGGGAGAACCCTCCTGAATTTATTTCTTACCATGCTTCTCGGAGGGCTGTGGCATGGAGCGGGATGGGCCTTTATTCTATGGGGGGGATTTCACGGGGTTTGGTTGATTTTACATCGTGTTTTGCAACCCCTTTTACGAAAGGTAGAGCTTGTCATGGGGAGAGCCTATGGCGGTGGAGCCATCGCATGTACCTATTTGTTGACATTAGTCGGATGGTTTATCTTTCGTGTAGGATCAGTGGAGCCTTCTGACCAGCTCGCTACGATACGAGAGATGGGCAGTAGAGCTATGCAATGGAGTTCCACAAATTATGAGCTTGCCTTACCCCTCTGTTTCTATGGGGGGCTCGTCCTGCTCGGGCAGAAGTTTGCCTCCTCTTATGATAAGCTGCAGAATCTCTCATTTAGAGGCAAAGTGCTCCTGTATAGTGCGTTGATTTTAGGGTGTTTTCTTTTCGCCTGTGATAGTAAGGAACAGTTTATTTATTTTCAGTTTTGATTCAGCAATTTCTACAGAAGATTTTATACCCAGCGCTCTATATGCAATCCCTCATATGGGAAGCTCTGGTTATGGTGCTCGTCCTGACCGGAGCCTACCTTTTAGGGCGTTTTATTAGGAGGTGGAACAACCGTTCAATTGTCGTAAGTCTCCTTATAACCTTGCTTATTGGAGTAGGATTAGGCTCGTCGCAATGGGTGCGTTGCCTTCTCCTAGCGGTTTGCCCCAAAGACAATCGCGTCAAGTTTGAATTCAAGGTGGCGCAACCATTGGACAAACAAAAGGTTAATATTGCAATGGTTGGCTCCAGTCAGGCGAACTGTGCCATAGATGAAGATGTCATTTTACAAGAGTTGATTGACCAGACGAATGTAGGTGCAGTGGTTGATCTCCACTTTCCAGGAAGTACTCCTCATTCCGTTAGGGAGACGATTGAGCATTATCACATCGCAAAACGGTTTGATATCATCCTCTATTATCTCACCAACCGAGATTTTTACACCGAGCGCTCCTATCCTGTGCATAACTTAACAAACCGCGAAGGAGTGTCACAGGCTGCGTTTCAACTGTTTCCCGATTGGGCTGCGACAAGTTTACGCAAGAGGATCTTCCCAGTAGCGTTTTATGCCCCAGAGAAGAAGGCGTGGGATCAAAAGAGAGAGAATAAACTTACGCTCCTGCAAGAAAGCCTGAATCATGCGAGGCATGACACATCCTCCCAAGCTGTGCAGAGCCTCATCGACTTCTGTGAGGTATCCGATACCCGAATCATTTTTTGTCTTGGGTTCTGCCACCCCAGTGTAGATCCAGAGGCAACCTCTTCTCAAAAGATGTCTTCGACTCTCTTAAGCCTGACAGAGAATTCCCCCCTAAGCACCCTTTATATAAGTGACCTCACTCCGAGTGAAAAAGACTTTAAAGATCTAACGCATACGAAGGTCGCTTTTCAGCAGGAGTATAGTAAAAGGTTAGCGGCTTACATTGCTCGTCAGCTAGATGGAGCACGGTCACAGTAGAATGATGAAACTAGGAGAATTACAGAATCTAA
>CAYUKP010000046.1:0-11317 GCA_964445335.1 uncultured Verrucomicrobiales bacterium | reverse complement strand
GACAACACCTTTGTTAACAGATCTTTATCAGATAAGTATGGGATATGGGTATTGGAAAGATGGACGATCTGAGTTAAGATCCGTATTTCACTTGTTTTATCGAGAAGCCCCTTTTGGAGAGGTTGGCGCGATCGCCTGTGGTCTAGAGCCTGCCATGGAATACTTAGAGAACTTGGCGTTTACACAAGAGGAGCTTGCGTATTTAGCAACGTTACAAGGGAGTGGTAAGAAGCCTTTGTTTGAAGTTGAATTCTTAGATTACCTAGCCAACATGAAATGGAGGTTAAATGTGAAAGCCGTGCCAGAAGGAACATTAACCTTTCCTCAAGAGCCTCTATTACAAGTTGAGGGGCCTCTCTTGCAAGTGCAGCTTGTCGAGACCGCCTTACTAAATATCATAAACTTCCAGACTCTCATTGCGACAAAGGCAGCCCGCATATGTGAAGCCGCTGATAATGACCCTGTCATGGAATTTGGTTTGCGTCGAGCGCAAGGTCTAGATGGAGCATTGAGCGCAAGTCGAGCTGCTTATCTTGGAGGATGTGTTGCAACCTCTAATGTCTTAGCAGGGATGCGATATGACATCCCGGTTAAAGGAACACATGCCCACAGTTGGGTTATGAGCTACGATAATGAGGACAAAGCGTTTCAAAAGTATGCAGAGATGATGCCTCACAACACTCTCTTATTAGTGGACACTTATGATACGATGACTGGAGTTAAAAAAGCTATTGAAGTAGGAAAAAAACTGCGGAGCAAAGGGCATGACTTACTTGGAATTCGCTTAGATTCTGGAGACCTCACCACGCTGAGCATACAAGCGCGTCAATTGCTCGATAATGCAGGGTTCACACAGGCTCGAATTGTGGCAAGCAATGACTTAAATGAAGATAAAATTCGCCAGCTTAAAGCAGAGGGTGCTGAGATAGATACTTGGGGAGTTGGGACAAAGTTGGTGACAGGTGACAAGCAACCAGCCCTAGGAGGTGTCTACAAACTTGGAGCCATTCAGGATGATAAGGGGCAATGGCATTATAAAATGAAATTATCCGATGATTTAATCAAGGTCTCAAACCCTGGCTGTCTACAGGTAGCGCGCACGACGACGCAAGACCTCTTGTTTAATGAATGGGACACTGAACCTCCCCAAGGAACACTTCTACTACAGCCTGCGTTAGAAAACGGGGTACGTGTGAACGCTCCCACATGTTTGCATCAGAGTCGTGACTATGCTACCAGACAATGGCGAGGGCGACCTACAAAGTCCCCCTTAGTTCTACATCCGAACCTCGAACAAATGAAGCACGATTTGTTGCGTAACTATTCATTCCCTACTACAGCATAAATTATGAAAACATACCTTAAGGTAGGCACAAGTTGCCTTAATCAAACCCCATTAGACTGGGCTGGCAATACGAAACGTATTGTTCATATCATTGAGCAGGCTCGTGAATCAGGAGTAGAGGTGTTATGTTTACCCGAATTAGCTATTTCGGGTTATGGATGTGAAGATCAATTTCTTGCGGAATATGTCTCTGAGACGTCGTGGAGTCAGCTAGAATCTATAACGCCTCATTGCTTAGGGATGGTGGTTGCGGTAGGGTTACCTTTACGCTACGGACATGCGGTTTGGAATGCGGTAGCACTTATTGTAGATGGAACTGTTGAAGGGTTTTATCTCAAGCAACATTTGGCTGGAGACGGCATCCATTATGAGCCGAGGTGGTTTAAGGCTTGGCCTGAAGGTGAGAACGAAATATTGGAACGAGGTGGAAGGCTCTACTCCGTAGGGGATATTACCCTCGATGT
This sequence comes from uncultured Verrucomicrobiales bacterium, assembly GCA_964445335.1. Classification (GTDB taxonomy): domain Bacteria; phylum Verrucomicrobiota; class Verrucomicrobiia; order Verrucomicrobiales; family Akkermansiaceae; genus WTJZ01. Next base: position 9,508 of record CAYUKP010000046.1, on the reverse strand, counting down.
GAATGGAGTAAGGATCGGAGTAGAAGTATGCGAGGATTCCTGGGTTGCAGATCGATCAGGTAAAAATGCCGCGATGCGAGGATGCGATATTATTTTAAACCCCAGTGCGAGCCATTTCGCGTTTGGCAAACAAGAGATCAGACAGCGATTAGTAAGCGAAGGTTCCCGAGCGTTCTCATGCACTTACCTTTATGCAAATTTGTTAGGTAACGAAGCGGGCCGAGCCATTTATGATGGCGGAGCTATGATTGCACACGCAGGTCATATTATAGCGGAAAGCAAGCGCTTCAGTTATCAAGAGACATTGTTAGAGACTACTACTGTTGACCTAAGTATGACGCGGCTGCAGAAAGCAAAGCTTACAAGTTATCAGCCTAACTTTGACACAGACACCCTTGTTTACGCTTCCTATGAATGGAAGCCTCAAGAGAGTGCCACACCTCCCCCTCCGCCGTGTCCATTAAAGGTACTATCTAAAGAAGAAGAGTTTACTTACGCTGTGACTTTAGGACTTTTTGATTACATGCGTAAGAGCTTCTCTAGAGGGTTTGTGGTCTCTCTCAGTGGAGGCGCGGACTCGGCAGCCGTAAGTTGCTTAGTATGGCAAATGCATCGCCTTGCATTACAAGAATTGGGTGCCGATGGGCTACAGGAGAGATTATCCTATTGGCCAGGTGTACACAAAATGTCTGAGATGCTATTTACCGTTTATCAAGCGACCGAAAATAGCGGTTCTGTTACCGAAAACGCAGCCGAGACCCTAGCAAACTCCTTAGGAGCCTCGTATAACAAATGGGATGTAGACCCTATTCTGAAGCATTATCACTCCTTAGCAGAGCAAGCGATTGAGCGGCCATTAAATTGGGATCAAGACGACCTTACTTTACAGAACATTCAAGCGCGTGTGCGAGCTCCAGGAGTATGGATGATGGCCAATATTCGCGGAGCCTTACTTGTCAGCACAAGTAATCGCTCTGAGGCTGCAGTAGGATATGCAACAATGGATGGAGATACCTCTGGAGGAATTAGCCCTCTTGCAGGCATCGATAAGGACTTTCTAAGACAATGGTTGCGCTGGTTAGAGCAGCAAGGCTCTGAAGAGATTACGTGTATTCAAGCATTGCACCTTATCAATGCTCAACAACCTACTGCGGAACTCAGACCCGCCGAAGGAAAACAAACAGATGAGGAGGACCTGATGCCTTACGCGGTCTTAGACGAGATCGAATCCTATGCCATACGTGATAAGAAAGGCCCTCTTGAGGTGTATCACTTACTATGCACAACTCATTCCGGTGCATCGGATAAATTACGCAAGCAATGGATTGTCAGATTTTTTACTCTATGGAGTCGTAATCAGTGGAAACGTGAGCGATATGCCCCGAGTTTTCATTTAGATGACAAGAATCTCGACCCTAAAACATGGTGTAGATTCCCCATTCTGAGTGGAGCATTCAGAGAAGAGCTAGAAACCCTTAAGTCTCTATAACGTCCTATGACATCTGAAACCTATACCTACGAATACCCAAGACCTGCTGTGACCGTTGATGTCGTCTTATTTCGTAAGATAAATTCTGACCATCACATCTTACTTATCCAGCGTAAACACAGCCCATATGAGGGAGATTGGGCTTTGCCCGGAGGGTTTGTGGATGCAGATGAAGACCCTTACGATGCGGTTCATCGCGAGTTACTTGAAGAGACAAGCTTAAGTGGCCAAACTTTGAAACCTTTAGGTTTTTGGGGGCGTCCAGACCGAGACCCTCGCGGTCATACCATTTCGCTTGCCTACTGGGGAGTGGTCGAGGAGGAGGCTCAACCTGTAGCAGGAGATGATGCACGTGAAGCACAGTGGTTTCCTATCAACGACCTCCCTTCTTTAGCCTTTGATCATCGCGACATTTTACAGAAAGCTCTATCTCTACTCTAAAAGTTGCCTGCTTGACCTAACTGGGGGAGATAAAGTGCTCTTCAAGCGCTTTTAAAGGGATGTATTGTAGCGCTCGCTCATGTGTGGCCAATGGATTAATCTGAGGAGCGCAACCCGCATCATATGCCTCCTTCCATCTCAAGGCACAAAGGCACCAACCGTCTCCGCCCTTAAGGCCAGGAAAGTCAAACTCTGGACGGGGAGTACTGAGATCATTGCCTCGTGCCTTAGAAAACGCTAGAAAGTCTTCGGTCATCACGGCGCACACCACATGAGCACCTTCATCTTGTAAGTTCGTATGGCAAAAACCATCACGAAAGAAGCCTGTCTTCGGATTACTACAACAAAGCTCTAACGGGCTACCCAAGATGTTCTTTACTACGGGGGTGTCAGAAAGTGAAATCATATAGAGATCCTAAGGCGAGATCCTTCTTATGCCAATGTTTATTGTATAAGAACTAAAAGGTGACATCCCCCTTAAGAGAGGTAAATATTCCTCCCCTTCCTTTTTCAAATTAATCCAGATGGATTGTGAAAACGGTATAAGGTCTAATCGGTTGAGGTGAGAGGCTACAAAATAGCCTCTCAATTAATTTAAACAAATTTAAAAAAGTGGCGAGAGGAGGGACTCAGCTTTTTTTAGTTGTAATGCACGCACCACTCCTTTGTCGCACTTGGCTTATCTAAAAACCTCTCCAAAAATTCGTTTATCTTGATTACCCAATACGATTAGAACGTGTACGATACGCCTGAAATCAGCTTCGTATCATTGTTTAGAGCTCCTGCCGCAGGCTGTGATTCATACTTGTTTTCTAAGGTCACACGTAAGCTGAGGTTATCATTCATCTTAGTTTCTACGCCTAGAGTGAAGATAAGGTTAAACTTCTCAAAGTCTGAAAGATCTTTATAAACAGATAATGTTTGGAAGAGTTGTGTATTGTCTGTGACTTTACGCATTGCTCTCTCACCTACATAAATGTGTGCATAATTTTTCTTATCACTATCTAAAGACTCTGCAGTAAAACCTGGTCCAGCCTCTAAGCAAAATTCGCTTATATCATTTTTCACAAAGTAGTTCCCATAAGTCGCTGTTGCTTGAATACGGTAATCAACCTTTGCAATGTCATCTCTACGCCCTTCGGCTTTAAAGCCCAAATAGTTCGTATCAGAAAGAATACGGTTCCAATTGTATAAACCTGTTAGTTCATCAGCAGTAGATGTACCTTCGTTTTCACTGAAGGAGTAAGCAAGACCGATAGAATATTCGTCCTTAGCAACCTGCTTCTTGAGTGCAATCGAAGAAGTAATAAGTGAAGTTTCACTATTACCTCGTGTCATGGTAAAACCAAGGTTTGCTTTACTATCCCACCCTGTAAGAAATGTCGCAGAATATGCACTAGAGCACAGAAGGCCAGCGGTTAGTAAGTGAAGAGAGTTTTTCATATAAAGATGTTTGTATAAAGTGTGCGTACTCCAGCCACAAGGTCAGAATTATACGCGAAAACACTCTATAATCACAAAGCCTCAGAAAGGCAACCTCTATACAATTGAGTATCGGATAATTGAGAGAACATATTTTACACTGGAAATAATGGATTATTCATTTTAAAAATATTTTCGATGCAGGAAATCATTAAAAATTCATTAGTATGTGTTGGCTGTTTACTGAGTTTATCTTGCTCAAGTTTAATGCTGCCAATTAAAGATTATAGTAAAATCCCCAAGATAGGAGCCTTTATAGATAAGGAAGTCGAACCGAGTACTGGAGAAACGGTCTATAAATATTTAACATCTAACACCTTCGACGAAAACAACCAATATTTCGCGCAGTTTGTAGCGGATTCGATGAAAGGTATCAAAATGCCGGACACCTTAATAACCTCTGCAGAAGAAACCTTCAAACAAGGAAATTCCAAATTACCTGAAACATTCGGAATCGAAGGGATTGGGCATTATAGAACGGCGAGTGGTCGCAAATCTATTAATATCTTCCAGTTCACCTCTCTCTCTGGAGGCAAATCACAAGTCTTTTCTGTCTATGAGTCGAAATAAGGGGGAATTCAAAATAGTTACCCCCCTTTAAACAGGAGAGTTATCACCCTCCTGTTTCCCTTGTCTTTTCATAAGGTTCTGGTGAATCAAGCCCCCTACAATTCCTAAGGCTCCCCCCATGTATCCGTAATTGTGTAGATGCCCAACGGCAATAAAGTTTCTTACATTCTCGACCTCATCTGGATAGCAAAATCGCTTACAAAGAGACGCATCATGATTCGCAAAAAACCATCCATACATTAGCCCTATAGCACCCGTAACACAAGTGATACATAGGGCTGTTACAAACGCTCTGAGACCACAGAGATACATTTCCTTCCACGTTCTATCTAACGAGCCAAAATCTCCAATGATAATTGCAACGATAGCCCCCATACGCCAACTAGCCAGAAACCCAATGATAGAAACTTTAAGGCGGTCAGGTAAATGTGAATCAATAAGGTCAAACTGCTTGTATTTGAATTTCGTAAAGTACTCTGCCGAAACCGTGAAGCTTATCTGATTATGTAATGCTCCATAAATTCCAGCAATGAGCATGGCTGTTATGATGAGTAAAAGGTAGGTAAAAAAAGTTTTCATTAAAGGTTTAGAGAATAGATGCTCAGACGATTTCCGGCAAGATTAGGCTTTTGGCTTAAGAGAGGTTTCGGTTTCTTTTGATTCAGCTGATTTGGGCATGAAGCCTTCCAATAACGCCACCAGTGAATAGACTTGTGTCCCCTTAACCAGAGAGCGGCTTTTTTATCCGCAAGCTTTAAAAAGCAACTTCTTTATACATGTATAACCTCACACGATCAAACCATTTTGGCACCCAATAATTCTGACAATTCTTGCCACACACATCGGTTCTCCAAACATCTCACCAGAAGAAAAATCAAGTAAACTTTACCGCCAATTTATTGTGTTTTGGTAAATTTTACAGCAAATTTGTTGACTTGTTAATTTTTACAATCAACAATCCCATTATATGAATATTAAACGTTTTATACTTTTCATCTCATGCATAGGGTTTGCCCATGGAGATATTGTGGTGCCAACAACATCGGTAGAACTAACACAAGCTCGTATCATTGCCGGACAATTTTTAAGCCAAACAACTATGGGAGCAACCCCTTGGGCGACAAATGAATTAGCAAAAGACATTGTTGCAAAAGGAGAAAATGAAGCGCTGAATACTTGGTTAGATGATCAATTTGATAAGGATGTAGTAAATCACTACGATTATGGCGCAACAATCTTAAATAAGTATCTAACTCTCGGCCAAACTCCATTCATGGCCTATTACCAAGAAGGTGTCTGGTGGGATCGCTCCTTACGTGCCCAAGATCAGTTACGCCAACGTGTGGCTTGGGGGTTAAGTCAAATCATCGTTGCAGGAGGGGATGTTTCCGATCACGGACGTTTAGCTTCCCTCAAATATTATGACCTACTCCAGAAACACGCCTTTGGGGATTATCGTGAATTACTTACAGATGTCACCTATAGTCCACTCATGGGAACTTACTTGAGTTCCGTATTAAATGGTAAGGGAGATGATGCTGCAGGAATTTTTGCAGATGAAAACTATGCACGAGAAGTAATGCAACTGTTTTCCATGGGGATCTATGACCGCCAGATGAATGGGGAGTATATCTTAAATAAAGATGGATCTATTAAGGAGAACTATACCAATGACGACATTAAGGGGTTAGCAAGAGTTATGACTGGTCTCGTCTTTGCAGACCGTACGACGAAAGGACTCCCCGCCAGATATTATGGCGCACTCTACAATCATCTTGATCCTATGCTAATGAATCAAGAGTTTCATGACACTACTGCTAAGACGATCTTAGGTGAATTCTTTCCGGCAGGAGGTGATGGAAACGAAGAAATTGCCAGAGCTCTTGACATTATTGCAGCGACTCCTTCCGTGCCACCTTACATGTCGATGACATTGATCAAGCGCCTCACAAGCTCTAATCCTTCTTCAGCATATATTGAACGCGTCGCAAATGTCTGGAAATCCACTAATGGAAACCTAAAAGAAGTTGTACGTGCAATCTACATGGACGAGGAGGCACGTAATACCACTTCATTTGAAGTAACAGCCCTCGCAAACGAGCCTGGCATGAGCTTAATTCAAGTAGAAACAAATGATGAGTTAGGCGGTCGTCAAATGGAACCCGCATTGCGCATGGTACAGTTTTATCGCTTATTTAAGCCTGAATCGGTACATGAAGACGGGTTCTTCGGGCCAGACTATACAGCACACCTATATACAGCGCAGCGCCCAATGTACCAGACCAGTGTATTCAATGACTTTAGTGCCGAATACTCCCCAGGAACAGGTCCTTTAGCTAACTATGTAGAGGAAAACAATGTTGATTTGGTCATGCCTGAGTCGGAGCTCATGCATCGTAGTTACATTTCACAATATGAATATACGGAGCGTCTCGTAAAAAATAGAGCGGTGACAGAAAGTGCTTTCCGTGGTAATGACGCCTCACCGCTTGCGAGATTACAAAACCTCCGCTCATGGTATCTCAAAGATAACGACATCTCTAAGGTGATCAAGTGGTTAAACCTTTATGCCTGTCAGGGAAGAATATCGATGGATCTCCAAGAAGATTTGGCCACTTTGTTTAATAGGCAATCAAATGCTAGCTCGCGATTCGACCTCGCTGTAAACACTATTTTGAACTCCACCGAGGCTATCATCATTGATTAATTTTAAAGGAAAAGACTATGAATACATCAAATAAAAATCATTCAAGAAGAGAGTTTCTGGGAGCGTGTGGCAAAATGTCGTCCATCTCATTAGTTTCCTCATTGTTACAACTGCAAATGACAAACTCCGCATTGGCTGCCACGAGCAACCTAGGGGGTTATAAAGCGTTAGTTTGTTTATTCCTACACGGAGGTAACGATTCTTTTAATATGCTACTCCCGGGGGAAAGCTCTGAATACGCAAAATATAGTGCCGTGCGTAAAGATAAGGGAATTGCGCTAGGAGATGCTCACATCATTAGAGATGCAAATAATGGAGGGAAAAAATATGGGATTCACCCAACTATGTCTGAAATTAAGACGATGTTTGATCAGCAAGATTTGGCTTTCGTCGCTAATATTGGAACGCTTGTTCGTCCTACGACATTAACCGACTTCAATCGAAAGAATGCTATTCCTCGCGGCTTGTTCTCACACTTTGAGCAACAGGTATCTTGGCAAACGTCTATTCCTCAAGCCCTTGGGCGAACAGGATGGATCGGTCGCATGTCAGAAATGCTCATGGATCCCGTTGCGAACTCCCATAAAGTCAGCATGAACATTAGTATGGAAGGTGTCAACCGCTTACAAGCAGGAGCAATGAGCGCGCCGTATACATACTCCAACCTCTCTAAAAGAGTTCATTCCTATGCTTACGATCGCCATACCAAGGCTAGTATGAATCGCACCTTATTAGAAGACTACAATGGGGTGTTAAAAAACCACTTCAATTATACTAAAAACCATATCATCGAGCAGTCGGAAATGTATGCTAGCGCCTTGAGCGGGGCAAGCATTCGTACCGAGTTTCCAGATACTAGCTTAGGGAAGCAATTAAAACAAGTGGCCTTAACCATTGCCAAAAGAGGAAAGTTAGGAGCCAATCGTCAGACGTTCTTTGTCCAACTCGGGCGTTTTGATACCCATATGGACTTACATAAAATGCAGAACTTGAATTTACCGCAAGTGAGTCAGGCTCTATTCGCCTTCAATAGCGCAATGAAGGAGCTAGGTTTACATGATGATGTCGTCACATACACCGCATCAGACTTTGGTCGAACAATGGTTGGTAATGGCTCTGGAACGGATCACGGATGGGGAGGCAACCAAATGATTATGGGGGGCGCTGTGAAAGGCGGGCGAATCTTCGGAGACTACCCTGAAGATCTCTCTCTAGGAACAGCCTTAGATACAGGTAGTGGACGCCAACTCCCTACAACGTCAGCCGATCAGTTGCATGCAGAGTTAGCGCAATGGTTTGGGGTAAACAACGGAACAGACATGGAAGAAATCCTTCCAAACATTAGAGAGTTTTGGGGACGTAATGCAGCTCCAACGCTCGGGTTTATGGCATAAGATGATGAACAAGTAGAACGAATGAATTTAAATAAATTATTACCAATAATGGCGTTGGGTTGCGTGGGGGTACATGGCCAAACCACTTCAGAAATCCCAGCAGAAATCAATGAGGCGCGATATGTCCGAATAGAATTACCAAACCAAAGTCGAGGCCTATCACTGGCGGAAGTTCAAGTCTTCTCCGATGGCAAAAACATCGCCGAAGGCAAAGTCGCTCGACAGTCATCCACTCACTCCTACGGGGAAGCCTCTCTAGCAGTAGACGGCGATACAAATGGACGCTGGGGGGGACGATCGCTGGCTCACACTTTAGCCGGGACTGGACTATGGTGGGAGGTTGACCTCGGAGATCAGCAAAGCATCGAAAAAATTGTCTTATTCAACCGCGACGAAGGCGATACCACTAAAGCTGACAGATTAGCACAACGTTTAGAAGGATTCACCCTAACCGTTCTAGACGCACAGCGACGAGAAATTTTATCAAAGCAAAATAACGCTCAAGACCGTGTCATGTCTTTTGAGTTTGCAACCCCTTCTCAAAAAAACGACTCTTTATCTGAAGCTTCAAATGTTCGTTTTGTAAGAGTGGAACTACCAGGTAGAAAGCGTGTCTTATCTTTGGCAGAGGTTGAGGTCTTCTCAAATGGGAGAAACATTGCGCAAAATAAATCCGCTAAACAGTCTTCAACTTACCTTTATGGAGAAGCCTCTGTGGCAGTAGATGGGGATACAAACGGAAAATGGAATGGCCTGTCTTTGACCCATACGAACAATCAAACGGATCCATGGTGGGAGGTAGACCTCGGTAGCGAACAAAGCATTGATGAAATCGTTATCTACAACCGTAACGAGGGCTACAATTTGGCCAATCGCTTAAATGGATTCACCTTAACCTTACTCGATGGGCAACGTAATGAAATTCTCTCAAAGGTGAATAACCCTCAGGACTTAGTCATGTCCTTCCCCTTTGCTAAGGAAGAAGCTACATCATCACAAACCAATGGCCAATATGTCCGCATTAGCTTGACTGGAGACAAAAAGATTCTCTCGTTAGCTGAAGTAGAAGTCCTCTCGAATGGAACAAACATCGCCAAAGGAAAGGCTAGTAAACAATCTTCCGTCACTCATGGAGGAGCTCCTGAACGAGCGGTTGATGGAAATACCAATGGAGATTGGGCAGGGAAATCCGTAACTCATACAAAGAGATCAACAAATCCATGGTGGGAAGTTGACCTCGGCTCCATGCAATCCATCGATGACATTATTGTTCACAATCGCACGGGAAACAATTTAGGCGCTCGTCTCGATGGATTTGAATTAACAATTCTCGATTCCCAACGAAACATCGTATTTTCTAAAACGGAGGTCCCTGCTCCTGAACCTCAAATGCAAATTGCGATAGCAGAAGGAACTGAAGGAGAG
>CAYUKP010000045.1:2227-11411 GCA_964445335.1 uncultured Verrucomicrobiales bacterium | reverse complement strand
ACGCGCACAAACTTCCTAGACATTGGGTGGCATTTTGATGACAGAACAGGGCGATTGATTCTGACTTCGGCTGAGGACAATATTGTCAAGGGTGCTTCTGGTCAGGCGATTCATAGCTTCAATATCGCCTTTGGGTTAGCTCCGATAACAGGGCTTACAGTTCTATAACCTTTTTCTTATCAACGATATGAACCAAACAGGTGTAAGAGTGGAAGGTGGCGTATGTGCGCCTTTGGGGTTTGAGGCGCATGCAGTAGAGTGTGGGGTGAAAGACCCTAAAAATCCTCGTCTCGATATGGCGATGATTTACTCCGACCGTCAGACGACATCGGCAGCAGTCTTTACGACCAATCAAGTGAGAGCTGCGGCTGTGAAAGTGTGCGAGGATCATGCTGCGACAGGCACCTTACGTGCGATCTTGGTTAATAGTGGCAATGCGAATGCGTGCACGGGGTCTGAAGGCATACAGCATGCGCTAGCGTCCTGTAAGGCATTAGCAACGAGTCTAGGGCTTGGACACCAAGAAGTGGGGGTATGTTCGACAGGAGTTATAGGCTTACCATTGCCGATTGATCGGATGTTGGCGTGCATTCCTGCCTTAGCGGAGGGGCGTAAGAGATCTAATGAACAAGGAGACTTAGTGAGCCAAGCGATTATGACCAGCGATACGCGACCTAAGCAGATTGCATTGGAGCTAACGTTGCAAGGCAAGGCTGTTCGAATTGGAGCGAGTGCCAAAGGCGCGGGGATGATTAAGCCTAGTATGGCGACCATGTTGAGCTTTATTACGACAGACCTTGAGGTGCCAAAGCAAGCAACTTTACAGGAGATGTTGCGCCGAGTGACAGATGATAGCTTTAATAAGATCTCCATCGATGGAGACATGAGTACAAACGATACGGCTATTTTGCTGGCAAATGGCGCGAGTGGGGTGAGCTTTGATACGCTAGCGGAAGAGGAGAAAATAGAGTTTGAGCAAGCCGTACTTTACATTATGGACTACTTGGCGCGTGCGATCGTCCTTGATGGGGAAAAGGTGACAAAGTTCATCACCCTAAAGGTAGTCAATGCGCAAAGTAGAGAAGACGCTAAAGCGGTAGCTGAAGCGGTTTCTAATAGCCCATTGGTCAAGTCCGCATGGAATGGTGATGATCCTAATTGGGGGCGTGTGATACATGCTGTAGGGTATGCTCCCGCATTTGTGCGCGAAGACGAAATCTCAATTTATTGGGGTGATCAGCCTGCGTGTGTGGCTGGTAAGCTTGGGCCGGCTTCCATTGCCAAGTTACGAGAGGAGGCGAGTAAGTCAGCCTTTGATCTGACGATCAATCTGAATATTGGGGACGGAAATTATGAGATGTATACTTCTGATATCTCCCCTGAATATGTGGATTACAACCGCTCTGAGTACTCTTACTGGAAGGCGGTAGAGCGTAATCAAGGGTGAGTAGACTATTAAGGGAACTAGAAACAAAATTTCAAAGATGGCAAAGCGCAAAAGAAACAGGCACATTGGTCAAAGTAGTACGTTAAGTCATGAGGCCAAAGCTTGGCTAGAGTCTCTAAGCTTCTTGGAGACTCTACAACAAACACAAGAAGAGCAGTCCAAGCCAAAGAAAAAGCAAAGTGTCTTTCTCGGGTTTGTTTTTTTTGTCGACGACTACGATAATGAGTTAAATGTAGGCTATTGTAAGCTAAAATTTCACGAAAAAACTCGTTCTTATACTATATCGCAAGAGTTATTTACCCCTTCGAGAAATCCAGTGCAATATCATGTGGAAGGCGATTTAGAACTGATCGATTTAATTGATAGCGTATGTGAAGTCCCTTATTACGGAGAGCGGGGGCATCCTATTCCATCTGGAGACGCAGGAGTGTATTTAATACAGAAGGTTGTGGACTCAGGAAGATGTATTTATGCGTCTGAGCTACCAATTAAGGGAGAAGAGGTTTACCCGATTAAGTGGTCTGATGCGTCTGCGCCTTTAGCTTTGGCAATGGGGGCGAGTCGACAGAAGGGATATTCACGTCCCGTTGTGAAGTTACAATCGGGAGATGAATCGGTGGTTCTGTTCCCTTATAAATTAGTGTATAATAAGTCTCTACATGAGCTATCACCTTATGTCTTACCGAAGGGAGTAAATTATAAGACCTGCGCGACTTGGCTGAATGGTCCCGTGATATCGAACAACTTACTAGATATGGTAGAAGGCCATGAAGCCGTACAGAAGATTGTGACGCAAAAAGGCCGTAGTCAGATTGAGATTTTGCCAGATCCCGCAGTGCATTTGAGAATAGGTATGAACCCCAAGAGTTCACACTATACGCGTCTCTTTATTGACCTATCCTTTCATTACGAAGGGTTCGCCCCCCAACTCTACACGAAAGACGCCTCGACATTACATATGCCACTGTCTTCTGAGACTCTGAAAAAAGGTGAAGAAAAGGTTGTGGTGCATCATAAACGTAGCATCGAGTTTGAAGCATCAGTATATCAGGCGCTATTAGAGGATTTTGCATTGGTTTCAGATGAGAATCACCCGCAGTATGACCACGAGACCTATCCTGAATATTACCTTAGAACAGCTGGGCGTGAGAAGGTATTAGATCATCGATTGACTTTGCCTTATACACCTGAAACACCTGCTTTATTATTAGAGGGAGACTTTGTCCCCATGGTTGTGCCACGCCTTGAGGAGAAAGGGTGGATTGTGGAGTTATCAGAAGAGGGGGTGCCTATTATTGAAGAGGTCTCCTCAACCTTTGGAGAGCTACACGAGGAGACTGATGAAGCTGGGATTGATTGGTTCAGGTTTGATGCAGGGATTCTTGATGAAACAGGAGCTCAAGTGAGCCTCTTTGCCACCTTAGCAGAGTTTTTAGCGAATCATGAGACTGTGCCACCAGATTCGGTACCTGAAGGAAAGATGATCGTGATCAGCGACCCTGAGTCGGGGAGACTCTTTCGGGTGCCTGAGAGGGACTTTATGTCACTAGCTCGCAAGGTCGAGGATCTCTTCCACAATAAGGGGGAGAAACTGGATAAGGTGCGAGCAGCTGCCTTTGCGGATGACTTTCAGTTAGAGACTAGTGAGACATTAAAGGCTTTAGCGACCTTAGGGCAGAAGCTACGTGACCTAAAGGAGGTTCCAACAGTGGATCCTCCCAAAGGATTACAGGCCGAGCTCCGGCCGTATCAGATGGAAGGGTATCGTTGGTTGCAATTCCTTCATGAACATCAGTTGAATGGAGTCTTGGCTGATGATATGGGGCTAGGAAAAACTCTCCAAACGCTGACTCATCTGGTAGCGCAACGAGAGGCTGGGGCTGAGCATCCCTCATTGGTTATTGCTCCGACTTCTGTAACGACGAACTGGGTTAAGGAAGCGAAGAAATTTGCCCCAGACTTGAAGGTTCTTTTATTACAAGGAGCTGATCGTCATCAGCATTGGGAGGGGTTACAAACCTACGATTTGGTCATTACGTCTTATTCATTGATCGTGCGCGATGAGAAGCAGATACTCAAGCAAACCTTCCACACAGTTGTTTTAGATGAGGCGCAGTATATTAAGAACTCCAAGGCCAAAGTGTCACGCCTTGTGTGTAAATTGGCGACTAAGCATCGACTTTGCTTATCGGGGACTCCTCTTGAAAACCACTTAGGAGAGCTCTGGTCTCTTAGCCGTTTTCTTATGCCTGGTCTTCTAGGGGATGAGTCGACTTTTAGGCAGAGCTTTCGTACGCCGATCGAAAACCATTCTGATGGCGGTGCTCAATTGGCACTCAACCGTAAGGTTGGCACCCTGATCTTGAGAAGGACTAAGGATGAGGTTGCTCAAGACCTTCCTCAAAAGACAGAGATCGTCAATCGTGTTAAGCTTGGGCAGGAACAAACGACGCTCTACGAAGCGATACGTGCCTCAATGGATAAAAAAGTGAGAGAGGCCATTTCAGATAAAGGTGTCTCGGGGTCTCAGATCCTCTTTTTAGAAGCCCTTTTGAAGCTCCGCCAGACATGTTGCGATCCTCGTCTCTTGAAAGGAACAGGAGAGAATCAAGTCCCTTCAGCAAAGTTTGAATATTTGACACAAGAGCTTCTGCCGACCCTTTTGGAGGAAGGGCGAAAGATTCTCCTCTTTTCCCAGTTTACTACAATGCTTGGCCTAATCGAAGATCACCTTAAAAAACAGAAGGTTCCGTATACGAAGCTCACAGGAGCGACTCGTAAACGTGAAGAGGCTATTGATGCCTTCCAAGAGGGAGACGCAAAAGTCTTCCTTATCTCGCTCAAGGCAGGAGGGACAGGGCTGAACTTAACAGCCGCTGATACCGTGATTCATTATGATCCATGGTGGAATCCCGCAGCCGAAAACCAAGCCACAGACCGAGCGCACCGTATGGGACAAACTAAGCCTGTCTTTGTGCACCGATTGATCTGTGAAGGATCCATCGAAGAGCGTATCCAAGAGTTACAGAAGCAGAAGACGAATTTGGCCGAATCGCTTCTCGCAGGGAGTATGAAGAAGATTAAACTAGATGAAGGCACGCTAGGAAATCTCCTAGCACCTTTGACCGAATAACAAAAGACACGTGATGAGAGTAGTCATTTTAACAGACGGAAAGCCTGGGCACGAGAATCAATCGTTTGCCTTAACCGAGGCATTAGAGCGCCGAGTAGCTGAAATAACGGTTCAGTCCCTACCTTACAAAAAGTGGCGTGAGGTGCCGAGAGAAGCCACTCATATTATTGCAACAGGACATAAAACCCATCTGCCTCTCTTACGTGCCAGCCAACGCGTGGGAGCGCAATCTATCGTACTCATGCGCCCTTCTTTACCAGCGTGCTTTTTTTCTCATATCATTGCTCCAGAACATGACTACACGAAGGGCAAAGTGGCTTCGCATGTCATTCTTACGAAAGGGATGTTGTGTCGCTTGCCCGAGGAGTTACCAGAAAAAGAGGCTCTGACTACCGTTATGGTGGGGGGGCCGTCCAAGCATTACAGTTGGGATGCCGATGCCATGCATGGTCAGTTAGTACAGTTGGCTAGTGAGAGTGATCACCCTGTGGTGGTGGGAGATTCACGACGCACTCCTGAAGAGACTCGCACGAAGCTGTCTCAGTTGTCTGCTTCTTACATTCCTCATGAGGAGACTGAGCGCGGATGGCTCCCACAGCAGTTGGCCAAATCTAGTCATGTATGGGTGAGCCGAGATAGTATGTCGATGGTGTATGAGGCACTAACATCTGGTGCGCAGGTAGGGTTGCTTGATGTCCCTCTTGCGAAGGGAGAGACACGTATTACACGTTCAGTTGAGTTACTCTTGGAACAAGGGTTGGCCTGTAGCTTTGACCAACGGCAAGCAATGAAGCCACCGCATGCGCGTTTTCACGAAGCTGCTCGGGTAGCGGATCTGTTGCGTGACAGATTATGAAACCAGTTCTGATCGTAGGTGCAGGGTTTAGTGGCGCAGTAGTGGCGCGCCAGCTCGCCGAGGCTGGGTGTCCCTCTGTCGTTATTGACCAGCGAGCTCATGTGGCAGGGAATTGCCACACTAGTCGTGACAGTGAAACAGGGGTGATGCAACATGTCTATGGCCCGCATATCTTTCATACCGATGACAAAGGTGTATGGGCGTTTGTTAATCAGTATACTGAAATGATGCCGTATACCTTACGTATTAAGACTACGGTGGGAGGTCGTGTGTATAGTATGCCGATCAACCTTCATACTCTGAACCAATACTTTGGGCGAGCTATGTCGCCGACCGAAGCTCGTGACTTTATTGGGTCAAAGCAAAAGCTATTTTTGTCCCCCCCTCAGACCTTTGAGGAACAAGCGCTATCGATGGTTGGAGTAGAACTCTATGAAGCCTTCTTTAAAGGCTACACCGAAAAGCAATGGGGGGTGTCACCAAAGGAACTCCCTGCAAGCATCCTCAAGCGTCTACCGATGCGGTTTTCCTATGATGACAATTACTTTGCTCATTCTTATCAGGGTATTCCTCGTGATGGATATACGCGTATGGTAGAGAATATGTTGGATCACGACTTGATTCAACTGCATTTGAATACTGGATTTGAGAAGGAGCATCGATCGTGCTATGCACATACCTTTTATTCAGGTGCTATTGATGGATATTTTGGCTACCGAGAGGGGCTCTTGGGGTATCGTACCTTAGACTTTAAACACCATCGCGTAGCAGGAGATTACCAAGGAACCGCGCTGATGAACTACGGGGAGAGAGAGGTGCCGTATACTCGTATAACAGAGCATAAGCACTTTGCTCCATGGGAGACTCATGAAAAAACTCTGTATACCCGAGAATATAGCAGATTAGCTACTGTAGACGACATTCCATTTTATCCTATTAGGCTAGCAGAAGAGAAGCAACAACTCACCCAGTATTTGGCAATGGTTGAGCAAGAGCGCGATATAACCTTTATGGGGCGTCTGGGCACTTATCGTTATCTAGATATGGATGTCACTATTCGTGAGGCGCTCGATACAGCGAAGCTCTATATGTATAGAAGGTGAGATTCTTCTTCTTAAGAGGGACGAGCGTTCTAGAAAATATAAGAAAGCTAACCTTTGGTGTTTTGCAAAGGTTAGCTTTAAGGTTGTCTTAACTCAATGGAGTGATTGTAGAAACTTTTTGAAAGTTCTTAGTGCCTATAAAGGTCGAAAACTGTTTCGGCTCCGTATTTATAACTTGTATTAAATTTGGTATAAGAACCGCTACTATTTGTTCTCAGGTGTTTTTGGGCAGATACGCTATAGATGGCCACTTCACTATCGTCTTTATAACCAGTGACTTCCGCTATCCAATATTGTGATTGTCTCTGACTTGGGAGACCTGCGGTAGTTGTGTAGGATGGTCTCTGATCTTTCTCAAAGACGTAAAGGTGATTACTCGCACCTCCTAAAGGTTGTAACCTAACTTTTCCGTTTTCAATGAATTTGACCCGAAACTTAGCAGACTCATCGTCTTTATCTGATTGGGCTTTGAGTTTTCTGTTGGAGTCAAAGCCTAGGTATTTACCACTCTTATGAGAGCGAAAGCTAACAATGTCGTCGTACTTTAAGTCATGTCGATTAACAAATTCACCACAAATACCAGATAAGGAGCTAGATAATAAGACCAATAGTGTGGAACTGAAAAGTTTTCTCATGTATTTAGGTTGTATATTAGTCATATGATTGTAAAGTTTAATTTTAAATTATTTTTAAAATAAGGGAGGAGAATGAAGGGTGTAGTCTGTTTTCTCCTTTAGGATACAATAGAGGATGAGAACTGTTTGCTGGGGAGGGCTGGAGAGGCATGGTAGAAAAACTATTCTTCTAGGAGAAATCATTAGCCCCTATGGAGTTCTCTGCTATTGTGAAGAGTGGATAAGGATTTTAGAGATAAGGTGATTCGAATGGCTTGGGAGGATCGGACAACCTTCGAGGACATTCAGCAAAAGATGGGATTGTCAGAGGCGGAGGTTATTAAGGTGATGCGTGGCTCCCTCAAGCCGTCGAGCTTCCGTTTGTGGCGCAAGAGGGTTTCGGGGAGGGTGACAAAGCATGGTAAGAAGTTTCGTCAATCACGTAAGGATTTGATGAATAGAAGGAGAGGTCGTTTTGAAGAATCATAAACTAGGAGGCTGAATTATGGAAATTTCCCTTATATTCCCTCACCAGTTGTTTGAGACGCATCCTGCGTTGGAGCGGGATCGATTAGTAGTATTGGTCGAAGACGCATTATTCTTTGGTGGCGACCCTCATTGGGGGCTTTCCTTTCATAAGCAAAAACTCATTTTGCATCGCGCCTCGATGAAGGCTTATGTAGCTGCCCTCCAAGAGCAAGGGTATGAAGTGCAGTATCTTGAGTGGCAAGCGGGATGCGATACGATAGCTCAGCTCCAACGTCTGAAGGTGATGCCTTCAGTCTTACATTTCTGTGACCCTGTAGATGATGTCTTGAGTCGCAGGTTGCAACGTTTGGCTCAAAGGCATGAGATCAAACTAATCGAATATGCTACGCTTAACTTTGTGGCAACAGTTGAGGCCAGTGCTCAGTTGTTGGGGCAGAAAAAGCCCTTTATGGCGACCTTTTACAAGGCGCAACGGCAGCACATGCAAGTGCTTATGGAGGATGATGGTAAGACTCCTAAAGGAGGGAAATGGTCGTTTGATGAGGAGAACCGTAAGAAGCTCCCTAAGAAGCAAGTTGTGCCAGAGCCACCCTCAATCAGCAATAATGCTTTTGTGATGGAAGCCGAGTCGTATGTGACAAAGGTGTTTCCTGAGGCGTTGGGGTATCCAGGGGCATTTGGCTATCCAGTCACGCGGGCAGATGCGTTGAAGTGGTTAGAGGACTTTTTTCATCAGCGCTTTCACTTGTTTGGAGATTATGAGGACGCTATTGCGACGAATCATCGTATTATCTTTCACAGTGTCATTACGCCTAGTCTCAATATCGGGCTTTTAAATCCACAAGAGGTCGTGACCAAGGCTGTGAATCATGCAGAGAAATATGATATCCCGCTGAATTCATTGGAAGGGTTTATACGCCAAATCATTGGGTGGCGGGAGTTTATGCGCCTTATGTATGTGAAATATGGAGTGCAGGAGCGA
Organism: uncultured Verrucomicrobiales bacterium; assembly: GCA_964445335.1. Classification (GTDB taxonomy): domain Bacteria; phylum Verrucomicrobiota; class Verrucomicrobiia; order Verrucomicrobiales; family Akkermansiaceae; genus WTJZ01. The sequence goes on along the minus strand of CAYUKP010000045.1, from coordinate 2,787 downwards.
AATTCTAATTTTTGGGGGTTTTCGCGTAAGATGCCAACGGCCTTCTATGATGGGACGACGGGAGTTGATCCGATAGATGAGACGATTCATCGCGTCTTAGAAACGGGGTATTGCCATCATATTGAGCGCCTTATGCTTTTAGGTAACTTTATGCTTCTCTGTCGCATTCATCCTGATGAGGTTTACCGATGGTTTATGGAGCTGTTTATTGACTCCTATGACTGGGTAATGGTGCCCAATGTCTACGGGATGAGCCAGTTTGCGGATGGGGGCATCTTTACGACAAAGCCTTACGTCTCAGGATCGAACTATGTGCGCAAGATGTCGAACTACAAGAAGGGGGATTGGTGTGAGATCTGGGACGATTTGTTCTGGAGCTTCATCGGAGATCATCACGCGGTCTTTGCCTCCAATGCGCGTATGAGCCGTATGACGTGGATGTATGACAAGATGGCCACGGAGAAGAAAGAAGCGCATCACATGAATGCCGATAAGTTTTTAGCTAAATTAGATCAATGAAATGTTTATATCCTCATACCAGAGATTCTGCCCAACAACGA
>CAYUKP010000045.1:0-2127 GCA_964445335.1 uncultured Verrucomicrobiales bacterium | reverse complement strand
AATTAGATCAATGAAATGTTTATATCCTCATACCAGAGATTCTGCCCAACAACGACTAGCGGAGTTTACCGAGCAAGTAGCGACTTATGGGCGTGATCGCAACTTTGTCATTCCAGACCATGAGAATGTATCCCGTTTGAGCCCTGCAATTACTTGTGGTCTTATCTCTGAGCAAGAGGTGGCGCAATATGTCCTTGCGCGCCATCCCTTCCCTCAAGTCGAAAAATTCATTCAAGAAGTGTATTGGCGGAGATATTGGAAGGGGTGGCTCGCGATGCGACCCGCTATTTGGCAGCAGTATTTAGAAGACCTTTCCAAATTGGCTCCTTCGGCAGAGGCTGAGCGTCTCATGAAAGGAGAAGGGGATGTTGCGTTGATGAATCAGTTTGTGCGTGAACTGCGAGACACGGGGTATCTTCACAATCATGCCCGCATGTGGTTTGCGGCGTATTGGGTGCATACCTTACGTTTACCATGGCAACAGGGAGCGGACTTCTTTTATCGCCATTTATTGGATGCAGATGCTGCGTCTAATACCCTGTCATGGCGATGGATTGCGGGACTTCAGACACGAGGTAAGACGTATCTCGCGCGTGCTTCAAATATTCGAAAGTTTATGCATGAGGATCTGTTATATGGGATGGAAAGTGGACTAGAAACCCTCACGACAGAATCTGCGCAAGAACCAACGGATGCTGAATTTGAAGCGGCTCAGGTTGAAACAGTGTATGTTGAGTCTTCTCTTCCACGCTCGATTGGGGCACAGGCGGGGTTTTGGGTGCATGAGGAAGACCTGACGAGTGATCTAGCCTTCCCGGAAGCTTCGTCACAACGGCCAATTCTGCTGACTCAAAGCGCCTCTCTCTGGATTAAGGATTCTTCCGTGAAGCACCAGTGGAGAGCTTCAGCTCTCATGAGCACTCACGAAAGGTTGGTTGCCACGTATAAGGAAGCCAATGTGTCTTATCGGACAGGGGTAGAGTTGGGAGATGCTTTATCTCAATGGGCACGAGATCATGAACTATCGCAAATCGTGACTTCTGCGCCAGAGGTTGGATATTTGGCTGACCAGTTGCCTCAGATTATCGAGGCTCTAGAGGTGGTAGGAGTAGAGCTTATATGCTATGAGAGGGCAGAATATGCAGAGCTACGCCCGTTATCAAAGGCTGGCTTCTTTGGGTTTTGGAAGAAGGCACAAAAACATGTCATTTGATTCGACCGCAATTGTATTCGGGATCGATCTGGCATGGGGACTAAAGTCTGCAGATGCCATTGCTCAGATCGAGCTTTCTGAAGAGAGCTTACATATTGGATCTCTTTCGTATACGCATGGTGATTCGCCGTTACTTCAACATATCATTGCGCAACAAACCACAGCTGAAAAGGAGCGTGTGCTCTTAGCGATCGATGCCCCCTTGCAGTGTCTGAATCAGACAGGGTCTCGCCCTGTCGATAAGGAATGTAATACCCTCTATCGGGCTTATGAAGCAGGATGTCACCCCGTGAACCTTAATCTCTGTCCTCGTCCCATTGAGTTGGCTAGCAAACTAGAACGAGCTGGGTTTCACCTTAGCCCAGATCTTCAATATAAGAAATCTGCGATCGAAGTTTATCCACACCCTGCGATGATTCATTGGTTTCGCCTCTCTCAGACGATCAAATACAAGCGAGGAAAGGTGGCGGATAAGCGCAAAGCTTTTGTCTTTTATCAACAATGCTTTTATCAGTGGATACGAGAACTTTACCCCTCCGCTGAATTACATTCCGATCTGCAACGCGTTCTTACTGAACCTTGGACGAAGTCTAATGAAGATGGATTAGACGCTTATCTCTGTGCTTTCATTGGGGCGTGGCATGTTCAACATATGTCGCAGAGATCGCAGGTCTTAGGAGATCAGGATTCTGGGTTTATGGTGATTCCTCAGAGAGGGGAGATAATGCCCTAATGATTTTAAAGCAGGAGCAAAAATTTCTTTGTGTGAGTGGAAGGTTAATCTTATAGGTTTTTTATGGAAAATTCAGACTTAGAGTTTCAATTTAATGGAGAAACAGGATGGGGTAAGGGTGGTTGTTTAAATGAGGAAAATAGAGTTCAAGAACTTCTGAGAATGGCAAAGAAGCTGGATG
>CAYUKP010000044.1:0-11706 GCA_964445335.1 uncultured Verrucomicrobiales bacterium | reverse complement strand
ACATACCAAAACACTCCGATTGAGTGGTCTTGAATTCTTTTGATATCACCATTGGTCTCATAGTAGAGCCATGTAATCGCGATCAGTGAAACCAGAGGGAGTGATCCAACGAGGGCGCCAAGGTGAGCGCTTTTCTTAGATAACTCCGTGATAAGAACGATCATGGAGGCACTGATAAAGATTTTGATTAGATAAAAGGTCATAGGGTTGTATGAAAGGGGGGGCTATTTATTGGCTTTCCATTCTTCCCAATTTTTTTTGATCTCCAGATATCGTTCCCACTTTTCATACAGCTCTAGAGCCTTCTCTTGCAAGGTTTCGAGTTCTTTTTCATGCTCTTGCCAATCCTCTGGGTGGTTGTTGTAGAAGTCTGGTTGTGCGATTTCTTGAGCCTTTTCTTCGGCTTTAGTTTCGGCTTCTAGGATGTCTTCTTCGATCGTTTCGAGTTCTTTTTCCTCTGCCCATTTTAATTTGGGCGGTTGGGTTGAACGTTTGGGCGTGTTTGGTTTGGAAGCTGTGGGAATCTGAGAGGGAGCAGGAGCACGCTCTTTCTTCTTCTCTAGATAGTAGTCATAGTTGCCGACTTGATAGTGTAGCAGACCCTCTCCTTCAAAGGCCAAGATGCCCGTACAGATGCGATTGAGGAAGTAGCGGTCGTGAGAGACGACGAGTGCACAGCCGTCATAATGTGCGAGCGCGTCTTCGAGTACACGCAGAGTGTTGAGATCTAAGTCATTGGTAGGTTCGTCTAAGACTAAGACGTTGCCTCCTCGTTTGAGGATCTTTGCGAGTAGGACACGCGAGCGTTCTCCCCCTGAAAGGAGAGAAATCTTGGTGTTGATCCGGTCGTCATCAAAGAGGAAGCGTTTGAGATAGGTTCGCAACCCGATGGAGCTGTTACCGATTTGTACGGTTTCACCTCCTTGTCCTACTTCTTCGAAGATCGACTTATTTTCGTCCAATTGGAGTCGGTTTTGGTCAACATAGTTGATGTCTGTCTTCATCCCAATTTCGACTTTTCCAGAAGACGGTTCAATCATGCCCAAGATCACCTTGAGTAGTGTGGACTTCCCAAGCCCATTACGTCCCACAATCCCAACGACTTGTTTAGGCTCAAGCTTGAAGGTGAGATCCGTAAACAAATGTTTAACCCCATTGGGAGATGCTGGATCAGGGAAGCTTTTAGAAACTTCTAAGACATCAATAACCTTATTGGATAATTGGGTAGCGGGCGGGATGACTAAGTCTACAGACATTTCGACCTCAGGAGCCTCTTGCTCCTTGACCTCAAAGAAGCGATCGATACGATCCTTGGCCTTTGAGCCACGAGCCTTCGGTCGACGGCGCACCCAATCAAGCTCCTTGGTTAGGAAGCGCTGTCGCTTATGTTCAGCGCGCGCCTCATTCTCCATGCGTTCGGCACGGGTGAGGAGGTAGTCGGTGTAGTTCCCTTGGTAGGAGATAAACCCTGCATTAGTTAGCTCAATAATGCTGGTGGAAATATTATCGAGAAAGTAGCGGTCGTGCGTTACAAAGAGACATGTGCCTTTGTAAGATGCGAGAAACTTTTCTTGCCACTCGATAGCTTCGGTATCGAGGTGGTTTGTTGGCTCATCGAGGATCAGGAAGTCTGGTTGGGCTACCAAAGTGCGGCAGAGGGCTACTCGTCTTTTCTCTCCCCCAGAGAGGTCTTTCACTAAACGTGCGGGATCTGGGGCGTGAAGGTTATTGATCAGAGAGGTGGCGCGAGAATCCAGTGCCCACCCATCTAAGGCCGTGATTTTATCTAAGAGCTCATTGGCATCTTCCGCATTGGGGTCGGCTTCATATCGTGCCACCAGAGACTGAATGTGTGCCGCTCCCTCAAGGACATTTTCGAGTACGGTTTTGTCATCCTCTAGGTCAAAGTGCTGAGGGAGGTAACCAATGATCAGATCTCGTCTGTGTGAAACTGTTCCAGAATCTGGTTGTGTGACTCCCGCGAGGATTTTGAGAGCGGTGGATTTACCCGCTCCATTCTTCCCTACTAAGCCAATGCGCTCACCTTCTGTGATACTAATCTTGGCGTTATCGAGAATGATGTGGTGGCCATACTTGACGCAGAGATCCGTAGCTGAGCAAATGGATACAGAGAGAGGTGAAGACATAAGATGGGGTATATCTCACTCTGTCCTCTCTTGCACTCTTTTTTCCCTTCTTCCTTAGGAATCGGTCGTAATGATCCCTTCTTCTGTTTCCTTCTTCAGTCTTAGTTGACCACAAGCAGCGTTGATGTCATGCCCCTTTTCGGTACGTAAGGTTGCGGTCACTCCCGCATGTGTGAGGACGCGCTTGAAGGCTTGGCACTGCTCTTCGCTTGGACGCTCCCATTGGAGACCCTCTACCGTGTTGTAAGGGATAAGGTTGACCTTGGCTGCGATTTGCTTGGCCTTCTGAGAGAGGATTTTCGCATCTTTCATCGAGTCATTGATACCTTTGATGAGAATGTATTCGAGAGTTAGGCGTTGTTTCTTGCGTTCATTCCAGTAATTTAACGCCCCAAAGAGTTCGTCTACGCCCCACTTCTTATTCACAGGCATGATTTGGTTGCGCACCTCATCTGTTGCACCATGTAGGGAAATCGCTAATCGGATTTGCTGAGGGTGGTCTGCAAGAGTTTTGATTTGAGGTACTAAGCCCGAAGTGGAAATGGTGAGGTGGCGTGCGCCGATGCCGATGCCCCATGGTTGAGTAATAAGCTCCAAAGCCTTGAGAAGGTTTTTAATGTTTGCCAGAGGTTCACCCATTCCCATAAAGACCATATTGTTGACTCGTTGACCAGTAGCTCGCTCCACCTCTACGACTTGACCCGCAATTTCATCAGGCGTCAAGTTACGTGAGAAGCCAGCGAGTCCTGAAGCGCAAAACTTGCAACCATAGGCGCAACCTACCTGAGAGGAGACACATAGAGTCAGTCGATCTGATTTCTCACCATAGAGCGCTTGTGAGGCAGGGATCAATACCGACTCTACGTAACGACCGTCCTTCAGCTTGAAGAGAGCCTTTTGTGTGGTGTCAGAAGACTTGAGCACTCCCACAGGTTGAGGTGGGGTCATGGAGAATTCCTCGGAGAGTACCTCTCTGAGCTTCGCTGGGAGGTTGGTCATCTCTTCGATTGTTCGCACACGCTTCTTCCATAACCAATCCAAGATTTGCCCGGTGCGAAAGCTAGGTTGCCCATGGGAAGAGAGGATTTCGGATAATTCCGCTTTTGTCAGCGCATTAAGATTAGGTCGTAGCATATCAATGCAGTTACTGCATTAAGACTGTAGACAGGGCAATAGCTTTTCAGTATATAATGCGTATGAAAGTTAGGGACGTTTTTATTTTGGTTTTACCATTGATGCTGTTGGAATCCTGTAGTTTAAACAATACAAGTGCGTATTCTGGTGATACCAGAGACGCAGCGCGACGCGCCATTAATCAAGTAAATTCTAAGGATCGAGCTTCGCAGAGCAAAACGCGTTTTTTATCATCTCGTAATAAGCAACAGAAGAGCGACAGCTTTAACCTCTTCTCTCGTAAAGGGAAGAAGAAGTTAGGGAATAATACTCCAAGGTTGTTTATTAATCAACATCCGCACCCTCACGCTAAGACCGAGGTGGTAGATGACAGCCCACGGGTACAACCTCGCCAGTCCAGATCGAGGGTGCGTTATATGAAAGGTGATTTGGACTCTGGGATGGCTAATGGGCTGAAGCCTGCATCTTCTAGTCATCATTCACATTCTCATGGTGGGTCTTCCCATAGCCACGGAGGGACAACACATACGCATGGCTCTTCTGCCACCACTTCCCCGCAATCTACTTCTCGTCAGAGATCTCGTCAAACCGTGACAATTCCTAGACCGAGTTCACCTGTTACTCAACCACGTGTCAGCAACACAAGCCGTTCATCATTACCAAGTCTTCCTACGGGACAGTCTGGTGGGCCAAGTGTTAAAGTGTTAGACCAGACTCCAGCTCTCTCCATCGAAGAGATCAATCGCCTCATTGATGCCAATTCATTCTGATGTCAAAGCTGTCTTATAAAAATCAACTCAGAGAGATCGTCTTTGAAGCCGAAACACCTTTAGGAAAGGCGTTTGATGTCACTCTGCTTATCACGATTGCGCTGAGTGTTGTGGCGGTAATGTGCGAGAGCATTGACGCGATCGCTCAGAAATATCATTCTTTGCTTTTTTGTGCGGAGTGGTTTTTTACTATTATCTTTACCCTCGAATATTTATTGAGGCTGTATTTAGTGGATCGCCCCTTTCATTATGCTAAGAGTTTCTATGGATTGGTAGACTTCTTGAGTTGTCTGCCTACCTATTGTGCTCTGTTTATCCCAGGAGCACATTCACTCTTGGTCATTAGGGTACTTAGGATTCTTCGAATGTTTCGAGTGATGAAGATGGTGCATCACATCGAGGGGGCGGATGTGATTATGAAGGCGCTTCGCAAGAGTAGCCCAAAGATTATGGTCTTCTTCATGACGATTTCTGTATTCTCCATCGTTACGGGTACGTTTATGTATCTGATAGAAGGAGAAATCAATTCAGGCTATGCCAATATCCCGCAGAGTATTTATTGGGCGATCGTTACCATCTCCACCGTAGGATACGGAGACATCTCGCCGATCACACCCTTAGGCAAGATGGTTGCCACCTTTACGATGTTGTCAACTTACGCCATTATTGCCGTGCCGACGGGGATTGTCACCGCAGAGTTGACCAAGCAAGCCGACTCAACCACAGATGCTTGCCCTGGATGTGGCGTGCATGGGCATTTAGAAGATGCCAAATATTGTCGTAAGTGCGGGAGCAGATTGTGACGCAATAAAGGCTTTTAAGCCACATTCTTTGGGGGGAATGTGGCGGTTTAAATGTTATTACTTACTCACGAGGTCATACCCTCGCCAGTCTGTAATCTCAGCATTGTAGAATTCGCCCTCGACAGCCTCGTCTGGGACGAAGACACGTCCATCAATATCTGGAGCATCCCATTCGCCTCTCCCAATTCCGCCTTCTTCCACGAGAACCTTGATGGTTTTTCCAACCTGTGCTTCATTCACCCCTTTGGCTACTTTATCAATGAGCGACGTTGCACGCTCCATGCGGCTCTTCTTCGTCATATGGTGCACGTGACCGTCGAGTTTGTTCGCATGTGTGCCTTCTTCCTTGGAGTAGGTGAAGATACCAGCTCTCTCAAACTTGAATTCCTCAATGAATTCCAACAGCTCTTCGAAGTCTTCATCTGTTTCTCCAGGGAACCCTACGATAAAGGTTGTTCTGATTGCGAGGTTCGGGATGCCTGCACGCATTCTACGAAGGAGGTCCCGGATGTAGTCTCCGTCGGTTTTACGGCGCATCGCTGCTAACATGTTGTCGGAAATGTGTTGGAGCGGGATGTCTACATACTTCGCCACTTTCTCACATTCTGCGATTGTTTGGATCAGCTCATCAGACCAGTGAGCAGGGTGGGTGTAGAGGAGACGAATCCAGAACTCACCTTCGATCGCATTCAGCTCCTTCAGGAGACTGGCTAGAGACTCGCCACGCTCGGAATCAACCCCTGAAGTTGGCTTGGCACGTTTGCCACGACCTTCCCATTTATCCATCCCAAAGTAGGTGGTGTCTTGTGAGATAAGGTTGATCTCCTTCACTCCCGAGGCAATGAGTGCCTTTGCTTCGCGTACAATAGACTCTTGCGTACGAGAGCGGTGTTGGCCTCGAATCTTAGGAATAATGCAGAACGAACACGTGTGGTTACACCCTTCTGCGATCTTGATGTATGCCATATGCTTCGGTGTCAGGCGATGTCTTGGAGTATCATGATCAGGGATATACTTAGGCTTAGGCGTCACAGTATCCAGAGACTCTTCACCTGCGGCTCTTCCGATGACATTTCTAATGATTGGAGCCACGGTGTTGACTTGGTCTAACCCGATGAAGGCATCAACTTCAGGTAAGAGCCCAGGGAGACGGTCGTCTTCATTCTTTGAGACATTGAACCGTTGTGAGAGACATCCAGCCACGATGATCTTCTGCTTTTCTCTTGCAGGATCTTCATGTCTGGCATTGACCGCTTCGATAATGGTTTCAATGGATTCCTCCTTGGCCACATCGATAAAAGAGCAGGTGTTGATGATCAAGACATCCGCGAGATCTTGCTCGGGTGTCATCATCATCCCTTCGTCTTGCAAGTGCCCGATCATGATTTCAGAATCGATCAGGTTCTTAGCACATCCTAGAGAGATTAGTCCAACTTGTGTAGGCATACCGGATACTAAGGCAAAGAACCCTGAGATTGCCAATAAGTTTTCGCGAAACCGTAGAGTCTCTCCCGTGCACGCAGAGTATCTTTCGAAAAGATGAGAAAAGGTATTGATATATTTCCTTCATACGATACATTGCAGGACAGACCATAATTCTTTATGGGGGTGCCATGGTTTCGACTTTAGGTTAGAATCGTAGGTTGCATGTGGAGGTTGATCGGCTGGCCTCCTAAAAAGCCGTTCAAAACTATAAATGCAGACTCAAATGAGCTCGCACTAGCTGCCTAATTGGTTAGCGAGGCCGCGCAGTGGTTGCCCGCAACACTGCCCCGCCTTCGATAACTTTGCGGGCTGGCCGAATCTACGGGTTTCCGGTGGATGAGGTGAGACTAAACAGGAAAATCGGAACAGAACCGTGCGAGATGGCCGGTCCCTGCTCTTAAAGCCAAAAGCCACTCGCTAAACATGTAGACGCCACGTGGACAGCATAGAGGACTGGGGTTCAACTCCCCACACCTCCACCATTTAAATCCTTTTTTTACAAGGGGTTATGTATTTATTGATGCTTCAGTTATTAACCCAAAAAGCAGTCTTAAGAGGCTTTAAAGCAGTTCAGGGTGTCTTTGTTGGCCTTTTTATCATCGCAGCTGTTGGCCATTGCCTCTCGCTTAGGAAATATAAGAAGGTTTACCCTCAGCGAGCCCGACAGTCGTTTAGTCCGTAGCGACTTCTAGAGTTTTAAACCGTTTAAGAGCTGAGAATTCTTCAGGTGTTAGGTGGTCAAGGCCAAGACTAAGTGTAAGGCGATCGAGGGTTAAGCAGTCACTATCTTCCATAAAGCTTCGTTTGATCTCCTCGCTAACATGGTGAGGAACAGAAAAGAATATTTTCGGTTCAAGGCTGTCACCGAGTAACTTTTTAAAGACACGTTGTTGTGGTTCTTGTCGCTTCTTATTCCACTGATTACTATTAGCACAGGTTACTTGACCTAAGAAAACCCAATCTCCACTCTTACTACTATTGAAAGGTATACAAGAGAGAATATCTACCCCCGCATCTTGTGCTCGTGTAGGGACTGTTGGGGCGAGAGTTGGGGTGAAGGGAAGTCCTGTTTTTGAGGCAACACCTTCTAGGCGTTTGAGAAACGCCCCTCGTTGTGTGCTACCCAAGGGGATCTCCTCAGAGTGAAGACCTCGATGTTTCATATAGCGACAGACTAAGGGAGGAAGAACTTTGGTGGAATCAATGAGTTCTTTTTTACCATAAGCGTGGCATAGAGTGAGACTCAGGAGGTAGAGGTAAATGGATTGCTCTTCTAGCGTCTCATCTTTGTATTCAAGGTAAGAGTTCTTATGGATAATGAAAGGGTATTTAGACCCTAAACAAGTGGCGCGAGAGTGTAGGGTGTCAAATACCATGGATGCGACCTCACGAGAGCGCTCTTGCTGATCTCCCATCTTTGTATAAATATAGGCATCGACTAATTCTGAACCAGATATGAAGGGGCTATATTCAAGCTCATAAAGGTGCTGATCACAAATACTGTCTGCAAGAATTGAGCGCGAACTTGAGACTCCGTGTTTAAAAGCTTGAGCTTCTAAGAAATCAGCTAAAGCAGATAGTCGAGCCATTCTGCCATAGAGATCAGGGTTTAGCTCAATCATTTCCTTCGTAAAGGTCGTTAGAGATACTTTTGAGGGAACGGGTGGCTTTAAAAAGCCTTTGGACTGCGTTGAAGACCTCCTCATTTATTGCATCTGTATTTTCCACTTCTTTTTTTAAAGCATCTACTTTTTTAGTGAGGCTATCAAGCTTGACTGCGAGAGATGCATCTTGAACAATGAGTTTGGCTGTTAGAAAGTCGCGCTCCTTCCGTAAGGTTTCACGTGCGGCTGCATTTTGGAGAATTAAACCGTAGCTATTAGCGTCACGTGAGTCATTGAGTAATGCGATAGTCTCACCTTCTCTCGGGGTTAGGTCTTGAATGACCTCTTGCAATCTAGGGAAATCTAGGTCTTGTAGGGATTGTTGAAGTTCTTCGTAACTTGATGCGGAAGAGAATTTTATGTATTCCTTTACACCTGTTACAGTGGATATTCGTCGCCATGTCCCAAACCGGTGCGACTCAACGTGTGCTGTATTAATGCCGTGTTCTTCAGCTTTTTCTAGGAGCATGAGGGGGATATAGAAGCCTTTTACTCCAGTGGCATTGTGGCCGACTTTTTTACCAACTGTTTTGAACGGGTCTAATACGCCACTTGCAATTTCTTCATCAACAAGGTGTTTAATATATCGAGCTTTGGAGGATGATGGCCATGTTTTCTGCCCCCCAATGTGTCTGAAGCCAATATAACTTCGAATCGACTTTCGATCATGAATAATCGCACAAGGGATTTTGGAAAGCGTACGTTCAATGTGTACTTTCTGTAGAGGCAGTGCTGGAGATGCGAGATCTTCTGTCGAAGGGTGGCGGTGTAAAATACGAAGGGCTGTTAATCGACGGTTACCCTCCACTACTGTGTAAAAGCCATCTTGTTCAGACTCGATAACAATTAATGGTTCATGAGCAAAAAAACCGTTTTCTAACATGGATTCTGCTAATTCCCTTACATCAGCGGTGTCATTGTAATGATTGGCTAGGGTTCTATCATCCTTTCCATGTAAATCTAATGGGAGTCTTGGATTCTCATAATCATACACCAATTTTTCAATGGCGATTTCTTTTATTTGCTGTACTGTCGAATTACTCATGAATACAATTTAGTTCGAGGAGCTGGCCCCTTTCCTGTTCCAGGGTGAGGCTTTCTTTTTTTTATTAGGTGGGTGTAGTCAAGAGATATGGGCATTACTTTTTCTGGCTCAGGACAGTCTGATCTAGAAGGTATTCTCAAGTTTTTTTGTTTTAGAGGGTGCTTACTATCTTTACAACGCAAAATCATTTCTCCTAAATATTCTGCTAAGAGAGGAGGTGTTGCGTTTCCTACTTGTCGCATCTGTTCTCCTTTTGATCCACAAAAAAGCCAATCTGAAGGGAAGGTCTGTAGGCAAGCGCATTCTTGAATGGTTAAAGGGCGGTTCTTCCAGTGAAAAGGTCCCGCACTTGGGCCTGGTTGAGCAGCGATAGTCCACGAAGGACGATCTTTCGCTAATTTGAGTAAAAAGTTCCAATATCTTGTCCGGTAGCCAAAGAGTTCTTTCCCTCCTCCTTTATCTGTATGCCACTGGTAATTGCAACCTTCAGGAATCGATGGAAGCAGGTTAGCCCATTTTCCTCGCATAGGAGCGTAAGCGTTTTTGTCATTATCTAATTCTCCAATGGCATCCCAAGTATTTCGTTTTTCTTCGTTCGAGACTGGCTGTGGCCATTCTATATTCTGAGATCCCTTAAATAGTAAAACTATTGCTCGTTTTCTCATTTGAGGCACTCCGAAGTCATAGGCATCTAATACTTTTTTGGAAAATTTATAGTCTGTTGATTGGCAAAACTCCTCAAGAATAGGGAGCACACTATGTTCTCCTTGAATGAAGCTTTTAACATTTTCAATAAGGATGAACTCTGGCGAGAGAGCCTTTGCTATTTCAAGAAAAGAAAAGAATGGAAGTGCTCGCTTATCTAAAAGCCCCTTTCTACTGTTACTATTCCATAATGCTGCGGTAGAATATGGTTGGCATGGAGGTGCGCCACTAAGGAGGGTTAAAGGTTTTCCTTTAAGAATACTCTGAACCTTTTCAATATGAGTAGTGTAATGGTTGATATCACCATCATTGAAGACTTCCCAAAGAGGGCGATTCTTTTTTAGAGTTCTTCTGCTGTCTTCATCCCACTCAATACAGCCAATGTTTTTAAAGCCCGCCGACTCAAGACCTAGGTCTAAGCCTCCAGCTCCACTAAAGCATGAAAGGTGACTGGGAGTTTCCAACATAGTAAGTGTGATAGGTTATTTAATAGCGATAAACCAAGGAAAAATTCATCTGAAATGTGATGTGAAAATGAAATGATCTAAACAGAACTTAAAAGAGAGAGAAAGGAAATGGGAGGACGACCGTTGTAAAGTTTTGGGTAAATAAAGGTCGGGTTGATAGATGCGATTCTGTTATTCTGACAGATGGACGCAAATGTGCTATAAGTGAGAGGGTGGATATACTACAGAATAGTCCATCTTGATTGCTCAAATGGTATGAGTTCTGTATTAAAGGTCATCTAGCGGGCTTTTCGTGCGCCCTTGTATCGCCTTGACGACATGCGTATAAATCTCGGTCGTTTTTACACTGGAGTGTCCCAAGGCTTCTTGGATAGAGCGGAGGTCAACCCCGTTCTGCAACAGATGGGTGGCGTAACTGTGTCGTAGGGCGTGAGCGGTGATTTTCTTGGTGAGTCCAGTCTTGTGGCGTGCGTCCTTTAACCAACGGCTCACGGCAGCCTCTACAATGTGATGGCGCTTTATCTCTCCATCGCGCGGGTCTTCTGAGAGGTGAGGGCTTGGAAACACCCAATACCATTCTTTTGACGCACTTGCCGTGCCCCCTGTCTTGCGATTATAGGATTCTTCCACATAGACCTTGGCACCTCCATTCAGGTGATCTTCTTCGTATTGCATCAGCGCCTTGTCTACCTGTACCTTCAAGGCTTCTTGTAGCGACTCGGGCATGGTCAGGGCCCGATCTTTATTCCCTTTGCCACTCCGTATCCAGACTACTTGATTCTGAAAGTCCACATCCTTGATGCGTAATCTAATCCCTTCAGAGACCCGAAGGCCACAACCATACAACAGACGCACCAACGTGTGAGGGGAGCCTTGAGGAATATACGATAAGAGTCCTTGAACCTCTTCTTTACTCAGCACAACAGGCAACTTCTTGCCCCTCTTAGCTCTCTTGAAGGCATATTCTTCCTTCGAGCGACCGAGGACTTTGACAAAGAGATACACCAACGCATTTAGCGCCTGAGATTGCGTGCTTGCGCTCACCTTCTCAACCATAGCTAAGTGGGAGAGAAACTGTTCTATCGCCTCTCGTTGCAATTCCTCAGGGTGCTGCAGGTTGTGATACCTGACAAACCTCTTATACCAAGAAATGTAAGTCTGCTCTGTCGTGTAGGCTAAGCCTTCTTGTCGCATCGCGGAGCGAAATCGGTCTTCGATCTTCATAAAAAAGAGGTGTATCAAAGGTGTTATTTTACAAGATGAAATGTATTATAATTTTTGATTTTTTATTCTCATTTTTAATATTTATGATAAGCGTTATTTCAAGGCGTGCATTAGAGTATAGAAATAGATAGGATTTCTATTGAACTGGGTTAAATATGTCCTATGTTCTCTATAAAATGTCATACATGGGAAAACCTGATATTTTGGATATCATCATCGATCTAGAGGCGTATGAGAACCTAACGGTAAGCCAGTATAAAAC
>CAYUKP010000043.1:7745-11792 GCA_964445335.1 uncultured Verrucomicrobiales bacterium | reverse complement strand
CTGATAACCAGTTGGCAATGTGTGCTTTAATAATTGTTGGTGTTAAGACTCCCTTATTATAGTCTAGGCTTACATTGCTGACTCTACCAATCTTATCAATCTCAACTATGTAAGGGACGAATGCAGGTTGTCTGGAGATTAGTAACACAACAACAACGCACACGATACAGAGAAGTAGGCATGTGATGCCTACCCTTTGCCATAGTTTTGCCTGTTGAATGTGAGCACCATAGCGCTCGTTATATTCTCTTTTGGCATCCAAATATGGAGTCAAGGAAATGTCTTTTGTTTTGGATTTTTCACTCATGAGTGTGGGATTAAGTAATAACTATCGTCTGATTATATTTCTTTATACATGGAACTAAAATGTTTAGCTATATTAATTTACTTAAATTTTTCTCATTTATTTTAGATTTTATTTCTTGACGTCAGGTTTGTTTTTTGAATGAGGTTTTTCATGTTTGAAATCGATTCAGTGTAGGGTTGGTCGTTAATCTGTCTTACTATTTATTATGTAGACAGTGGATGGTTTTCGAGTGTATCTTTGTATTACCACTTATTAACTATTTTCTTGAAATTTTTTAGTGTTATCGTTTTATTTTTTTAAATAAAAACAATTTTGATTATGAATTCTATTAATGGAGGCCAATTTTCTAAACGAGAAAAAATGCAACAGCTAATTCTTTCGGTTTTAGTCTCTATAGGGTCTAGACCCCAAGTGAATCAGGAGTTTTTATTACATGTTTTGTATTCTATAGATTTTAACCATTATGAATTACATGAGCTCTCTGTGACTGGAGCCCGTTATTGTAAAACAGAAACAGGGGCTGAGGCGAAAGTTTTTGAGGGGGCGTTACAAGAATTAATCCAGATGGAGCAGGTAATACAGGTGTCGAAGTCGCTTCAGACCGGCCTTTCTTATCATAAGTTATTACCTACAGTATCTACAAAACACGGAGTGTTTACCGAAGTTGAGGTTCAAACTATTCAAGAGGTACTTGCGAGTTTGAAAGATTTGACTCTGGAAGAGTTGAGGGATCGCGTGCAGTTTGATACACCTCTAATGATGGCGAAAATTGGGGAGAAATTAGATTACGAATATGTGTTCTACAGGCCTGATCCACAAGATGTTTAGAGATGTCTACAGCTTCTCAATACAAATCAGTTGAAGTGCGTCCCCATAAGCGACCAGGGTACGTTATGAGCCTTAAAGGCGATGTTTTGAAAATACCTTTAGGGTGGGAATTGTTACCTCCGGGAGATCCGGCATTGAGTCGACGAATTAAGAAGGCGCATGACACCTGGGTTATTAAAGTTCAGAAAGGACGTAGGTTACAGTCGAAAGGGATTCTGTCTGATAAAGTCGTCATAAATCGATTAAGAGAAGAGCTTAAGCGAGAAAGAGCCGATCCAAAGTATCAGAAAAAGCTCGATGCAGGGCGAGCGAGAAGAGCTCAACAAGAGGTCGAATACAAAGCTGAGTTTATATGTGCAGTGAGGCAGTTTTTGCAATTTTCGGAGAGATATGTTATTTATGAGAAAGTTATGGCTCAGTTGATAACAGAGCATGCGATACCTGTAGGTAGTAAAACAGTTGCTCGAACTCAGATGATTACTCTGGAAAAGAGAGCTGAAGCGGCCACAATTGCTTGGATGCGACATCAGACGACAGCGTATGATTCGATGAAAATAGCGAGAGTCAAAGGTGCGCGTCGAGAGGTTAGAAGAGAGTTGGCAGCTGAGTCTCGTAAATTATTGTCTCATTACAGGTCTGAAGCACCATATGAAGCTCTAGGAAATTGTCCGCTCTATCAAGTGCTGGATGAGAAATCATCTTTGTAAGGTAAGTATGTGTTTATACGGCTTCGCCTTTTTGTAGGGTAGGGTGTTTTATCACTTGAATCCCTTTGCTATAAGACATAAAGTAGTAAAAAATGTGACTTTGTATAAGATTAAGAATCTCTATCTTTGAAACGTTGAGAGATCTTGTATTAACCTTCACTTCAAAATTCCATGAAACCATTATTAATTAAAACTTATGTTCTTTATGGGATGGTCTCTGTTGCTTCAGCTTTGAACTTCTCTATCCAATCTGTTGTTGAAGGAGTGGAGATAGCATTGCAGACAAATTCAAATGAAACGTACTTTTTAGAAAAGAGTTATGATTTGGAGAATTGGGAATTTGTAGGCACTTATGAAGTGGGAGACGGTGAGGAGCATATCGAGCGTATTATAGAAGGCGATCAAACTAATGCATTTTACCGATACGATATTCAGGAGACAAACCCTGAGAACCCTCATGATACAGATGGTGATGGTCTTCTAAATTCAATAGAGCTTGAGCTCCCGGGGTTTACTCCCTGTTGTGACGATTCAGATCAAAACGGGGAATCAGATTTGGAAGAATTTCAGAAGCTTAAGGGGTTGTATGATGCTTCCGCTCTTGATGATGAAGATATAAAAGAGGTGTTTGCATCTCTAATAGAGCGTTATGGTGAGGATGGTTTGCCTTCTGGGGCTCCCGAAGAGGCTCCAGTAATAGAAAATAAGTATTCTGACCCTTTCTACAATCCTTATACTGACCCGTTTTATGATTATTATGCAGACCCCTTCAATGATCCAAATTATGAGCCGATATTAGATCCTCACTACAATCCTCTAAATGACCCTACAATTAATCCTACGGCAAACCCTATAGATGATCCTCGTTCTTGGGGAGATGATATTGTGGGTTATGATCCATTTCTGGATCAATCATTGGATGATACCTTACAAGACCCCTTTAGTGCAAATGGGAATGGAGGTAGCCTGTTTGATTTGGGAGGATGGAATGGAGACTCTTGGATGGATGGTGACACTTCAGGGAGTTCATACTGGCAAGGAGATGATGTGTGGCAAGGCGACCTTTCTGATACATTCCAGAACGATAGTTGGCTTGGGGACTCCTGGATGGATGGATTTTAAGAGCCTTTGTAAGGCTAAGACTCTCTTTCTTGAATAAAGGCAGTCTCAGAGGGAGCGGGGGCAATTGAGACCTAATTATTTTATGGTTCTTGTCCAGAGGGTTCTTTCTTTTGTCCTAGCGTTTCTATTTTTGGGGTCATTAAAGCCTCTTGTTTTCTGGCTTATCATAATCAATTTGATTTGTTTGATTTTACTGGTGGTAGGTGTCGTTTCTTTATAACGGTTATGCATATATGTCCCAAATGCTCCATAGAGTGCTGTTTTGGGAGGGGATTGCAGGCTAAAAATAAAGTTATTCCACCGTGTATTATAGTCTAAATGGTAGCTTCGTTCGGGTTTTTTAAAGCTAATGGGAGAGCCATTTTTCATGAGATCTATTACGTCACCATTTTCTTTTGTTGCCGCTAGAATATACCAAGCGTTTTGTTCAGGGGGCTTAGGAGAAAACATTGTCCACTTCGTTTTAATGCCTAAAGCGCGTCTCAATTGAGGGAACCAATCGTTTTTAATTGTGTCAGATGTGTTTGACGCAGAGAGTTGATGAGATTCGTTTGTTTTAAAGGTGCAGAAGGTGATAAAGATCATAAAAACACCTGCGAGAATCTGTGTTGTAAGCTGTGAGAGCTTGGAGACAGGTTTTTGGTGGTGAACAAATGGTTCCAATCTGTAAAATGGACGGAGAACTTTATTAAGAACGAATGTTTTTTCCATTTTGTTCCAGACAAACGGAGGTAATAATGGAATCCAGGCTACAATGAAGACGTAGGGTAAGAGGCCGAGTCCTAAAAAAAGTGAAGTGCCGATGTGAAACCCGATAAACAAGAGAACAGTTAGGATTCTAAAGAAGGGGAATAGGAACGGGATAGCTAGTAAATAGAACCCATAGGATTGTAAATAGATTGTTAAGGCGGTGAGGACTTGGGTTACATTTGGATAGTTTAGAAGCCATTTTCCAAGAGGCGTACAAAATGGGTCGAGGTGTAAGGCGTAATAGAGGGCGGTGAAGTCATCTGTCCAAGCGGGATCTGTTTTGTTAAATGATTGAGAATAGTAGACGATGCAGAGTTGAACAATAAAAGCCAA
>CAYUKP010000043.1:2596-7645 GCA_964445335.1 uncultured Verrucomicrobiales bacterium | reverse complement strand
AATATTTATAGGATAGAGTCTTGACACAAGAATATTCTTCTCATCTTAGATGTATGTATGAAGAAGTTATTCTCTACTATATTGGGTGTCGTAAGTTTGGGCTATGTGAGTTGTTCTCCAGTGACCAATCCTGTGTATAAGGAAGTGGCGCAACATACAGAGGCTAATAGTGCAGTGATTAATGGATATAAATCAGGAGGGGATTATCTTGTGATCTCTAAGCTTGACGGGAAAGATCTTCCGATGTCTGAGCAATATTTTGTCAAGCCCGGTCGTAGGCATTTGGTAATGAATGCGATCTACAAGGGGTTGGTAATTGAGGAGATGCAGTATCATGTGAAGGTTGAAGAAGGGAAGAGCTACACTTTGAAGCCTAGTCTTTCAGAAATATCAGAGAGTTGGGCTCCTACGAAGTCAGAATTTCGTACTCGTTCGTTCATGCCTCTTTTTATAGATGATCAGAGTGGAGCTCAAATTTATCCACCTGTTCCAAAAAGTTTAAAAAACAATTAGCGCGGTAACAACTCTTGAGCTACTTATGATGAAATATTAAATAGAATGTCAAAAAAACGTATCGTGATAATTGGAGCTGGGCCTGGAGGGTTGGCTGCTGGCATGATCTTAGCTAAACGAGGGTTTTCAGTTACCGTCGTAGAGAAGAATCAAAAGTTAGGAGGCAGAACTGCAGAACTTAAATTAGGAGATTATTCATTCGATACGGGACCAACGTTTTTGCATCAGAAGTTTACCTTGGATGAGACGTTTGCCGAGGTTGAGCGCGATTCATCTGACTATCTTGATTTGGTGAAGTTAGACCCTATGACAAAGCTCACATGGGGAGATAAGTCGTTAGAGACTACGTATGACCAGAAGGTCATGGCGGACAATATTGAGAAAACATTTCCAGGTCATGCAGAGGGGTATCAGCGGTTTATGGCCGATCATTCTGAGAAGCTTCGCAAGATTTATCCCGTCTTACAGAAGCCTTATCATAAGCTTTCAGCGTTTTGCCGTTCGGAGCTTCTAAAGGTCTTTCCATACATCGCTACAAACGACACTGTTGTAGATGTTTTAGACCGTTACTTCCCTGATGATAACCTTAAGCTCGCTTTTACATTCCAGTCTAAATATTTAGGGATGTCTCCTTGGAAGTGTCCGGCTCTTTTTACAATTTTGTCTTATACTGAATACAAGTATGGAATTTATCATACAACCGGAGGGTTGTGTAAGATTCCCGAGGCTATGGCGCAGGTCTTCTCCGAAGAAGGTGGTGATTTGAGATTGGGGGCTCCAGTAGACAAAGTTCTTTTCTCTGGAAAGACGGCGACGGGAGTTCGGCTGGTGACAGGAGAGGAAATCCATGCAGATCGTGTTATTATGAATGCAGATTATGCTAATGCAATGAGTAGTATTATGAATGGATTTAACCGCTCTCCAGCTTCATTGGCCGAGAAGAAGTATTCTTGTTCTACCTTTATGCTCTATCTAGGGTTAGATACGATCTATGAAGATGAGCCTCATCACCATATTATGTTTGCTGATAATTATAAGCAAAACATTAATGAGATTTCAGGTGAACAAGTTGTTTCAGATGATATGTCAATCTATATTCGAAACTCATCTATTACAGATAAGACTGTGGCACCTGAGGGGCATTCCCAATTGTATATTTTAGTTCCGACCATTAATTGTAGAAACGGTCAAGACTGGGAGAGTATTAAGCAAGAGTATCGTGATAAAGTTCTCGATAGGCTAGAGAAGAGAACAAGCATGAAGAATCTACGAAGCCATATTGTCGAGGAAGCTATTTATACTCCTGATACATGGAGAGATAGTGGTATCTTTATGGGGGCGACGTTTAATCTCGCGCATACTATCGATCAAATGCTTTACTTCCGCCCTCATAATAAATTGAAAGGTTTTAATAATCTCTATCTTGTAGGTGGAGGGACACACCCTGGTAGTGGATTACCCACAATTCTAGAGTCTGCTCGTATTAGTTCGGGACTTATATGTAACGAGGAGAAGATCGCGATGCCAAAGATTGACATTGCAGAGAAAATGCTCGCGATCTAGTAAGACAAGACGTTTTTATGATACTAGCTAGATAGTATCCTAAGTTTCTTCCTAAAAGAATAGTTCATTCACAATCAATCGGTTGTTAGATTACTTGTGAAGATAGAATAAGTTCGTCTATCGGACTTAGCCTGTATCTTTACCCTAACGTAAGGGGAAGGGGGTTTCTACATTCACTGTATCGGGAGCTTGCATCGGAATTTTCTTCTTATCAGGAGAAATGTAGTGGTTATAGGCGAGAGGAATGACAAGGCATCTGAGAGTGGGGTCTTCTTCCCTGCCTTCTTTTTGTACATGCACGATGCTTGCACAATGGTTGCTCTTCGTGATTTCCATTAAATCTCCAGGTTGAAAATGTGTTTGAGCTCCTTCTACATTGGTTGGAATAATGTAATCAATCACGAGTGGATAAGGAGTGCTATGTGAGTTTTTGTCTGGTTTGACATAAGCACGAGCCTTGATTAGAATCCCAGGGGAGATGAAATCTTTCTTAGTGAGTTCACGCACCTCGATTATACGAAACTCACCTTTGAGATACCGGTAGACTGGGATTTTCTCGTAATTGGTGATATAACCTCTTTTGAGCATTTTATTAAATTGCTTAATTTTGCTCTCTTCTAGTGAATAGAAGAGTTCATAGAGGTCAACAGGACTAGCTGAACTTGTGGCTGGAGCGTTGAGAGTTGAGAAGGCTGTAATCTCTCCAATTCTTCCAATTTTCTTTAAAAATTTAAAGTTTCTTGGAATCTCAGGATAATTAAATAAATAATAACATCCTGACCAACTGAGAATGGAGAATGTTAGAATCAACATACCTGTTATTACCCACCAGATTGCACCGTCTAGACTAAGGTATGAACCCGAAAAATCTTTGTCCCTTCTATAATTAGCCATTATCCTAAAAAGGTTTATGAGAGGTTCAGAGACATAGAGCAATGAAAAAGGTTAGGGATGTTTATGTTACCCTCTGTTTCTTTCCTATACTCCTCACTTTAGTGTTATAGGACATGCAAAATTTGGGAGCCTTTGACTTACAGAAACTACTCGAACCTTTTGGCAGACTTTTTAAACCTGTTACTTACCAATGACCATACACTTTTATAAAACTGCTGAGACTCTCTTGGCCCTTTGGTAAACTTAGCGGAAATCCATAAGATAAAGGTTCCGAAGATAATCATGCCAAAGCCTGTGAGAGTAGTTACTCGTGGCTTTTGAAAGTGTTTATACAGAACGGCATCCGCTGGATTGTCTTTATTGTAATAAGCCTTAACTTTCATGCCTCGCCTATATAAAGCTACTATCTGTTTGGCTATGTCCTTCTGTGCAGGAAGCACAACAGGGCTCAATTTTGTCCCCCCATATTTTTCTCCATCTACTTCATAAATAAATCGCACTTCAGGTATGAAGAGTCTATTGTCTTCTCCCTTACGGTTGACATCTTCTAGTAAATTGTATGGTTCGGTCGAATCATGTAATCGAATGAATTTTTGTGTAATAATTGCATTCGTCTGAACCCATTTATCACCTTTCTTATCTGACCTTTCGGCTTCAATACCGTAAAAAGCGAGAATTATGCCCATAATCGAGATACCTAAAGCAAAGGATGTAGAAATTTTCATAGAGATTTATAGAATAGTATGTCAGCAGTAATGTTGTGGAAATGATATAGTAGGACTGATGGAAAGGTGAGGCGAATTTTTACTCATAAGTCGCGTGTTTCGCCCCGGTTTGCATTTTTAATGCCATTACATACGGCTAAGGACTTCCTTTTTCTTCATGTCATATTCTGACTCATCGATTAGTCCTGCATCCAACATTTGCTTAAGGTTCTGTAATGTCTTCATCATTTCTTCTTGAGAGTTGTTTGCCATTTGTGGTGCAGATTGAGTGGACTGAGGGTCAACATGTGCAGGAATGCCTGTAGGCTGAGGGTGCCCAGCACTCATATTTGACTGGAGAACCAAGCCTCCTGCATCAGCTCTTCTTTCTTCCATCATTCGATATCTGCGATATTCGTGCATGCGCTCTTCGATGTCTTGGGCGTATGTGTAAATCTTTCGCGCCTGCTTCTTGGGGATAAAGTCGATCTTCATGACATGCCCAGTAATGGTTGTGCAGGTAATAGTTGCGGTAACGATTTGTTCGCTCATATGAACGTCGGCGACTTCCTTCCATAGATAGTCTTCGAAATTCATCCCAATAAAAGCAGCTGGTCTCATAATTAGGAGACGCTTATTGGTCAAAATAATGGAATCAGGAAAAAGGTTGATAGCAGGCTTTTTCTGAATCCCAATGTAGTCTACATTTTCGTTAGGAGTGAGCAGTTCTTGAGCTCGTTCCATTATTTTTTTTACCTCCCCAGGTTTTTGATCATCTGCTAGAAGCTTTGTTAAGGAGTTTTCTAACCCGTCTACTGCTGATTCGATGAGGCTATTTGCACTGAGTAAGCTCTCTGTACCTGAAAGGATTTTTTCTCGTTTGGATTGGCGTGGGGGCTGCTGAGGAGCAGGCTGTTCGTTAACAGGTTCTTCTTCTGGGACTTCTTGAGAGGAGAGGGTATACAAAGGTACCCATTCATTGTCTCCAACTTTACAGGCCATGTCATCTAGCCTAAAACGACATGATTTTAGCCCATCTTTGATCACTTGTAACGAATAAGGCCCTTCTACAGAGTCATGTTTTTTAATTAGAATATTCATATAAGTAAAGGCATATTTTACAATATGCTGTATTTAGAGAGTTAAAGAGATTTTTAACATATTCTATATTATATGTGGGATCTTTAAAAGAAAATCCTATGGCAATTCACTCTATGTTTTCCCTCATAGTTTATTAGTATGAAGGTTGTCGTGTGGATCGTGTTTAGTAAAGGTGTTAGGAATAGATAGCTTTTTCTTGTTCTTCGACAGATGGAGCTGAATCTGAAAATGTGAGAATGCCACTACAGGAGCAACCTCTAGGAAATCCTAAGTG
>CAYUKP010000043.1:0-2496 GCA_964445335.1 uncultured Verrucomicrobiales bacterium | reverse complement strand
CTTCTTTAACAAATGTTTGTTGTTCTTGCTGGGTTTGAAGGTAATTTGAGACCTCTAGTGTGACATCTAAAAGGTAACGATAAAGCGAGCGATAACGGTCTCCAGAATACTGAAGGTGCTTTTTGGAGGCGTCTTGAATTTGCGTTTTAATAGATTTTGGTAATCCCTCTTGGCTTTGATCGCTCAAGTAGACAAATGTTTCACCGGGATCGTCATAGAAGTAATAAATGGAAATACCTTGTTGGTCACCTGCCAGAATCTGTTGATGTTTTTCATCAGAAAGCTCCGATAGGGCAGCTACTTCGCGTTGTGTTAAGAGGTTGAGGTGAAAGTTGTAGTCAAATTCTCCCGCGTAACTTGAGAGAAGGTCTTGGATTTCTATTCTCTCAGCTGTCGTCAAAAGGTACTTAGGGTCCCGAATGAATAAAGCCTCTCGATGGGCAAAGAATGCATTCAAGTCTACGGGCTTCTCCTCTTCTACTGGTTTCTTCGCGCTTGATTCTTGTAATTGCTCTTGTTGTTGCTTTTGAATGCTCTCTAAGAGTTTGTAGTCAGGGTCTTTATCGTAAGATAGGAGCAGGGAGAAGGAGTCTCCTTCGTATGTTTCCCCCCATTCTGGCAAGATGGCAACAGACTCTAATAAATGAAGAATTTCTTTGGTAGAAAGGTCTGACCCTCTGGAGGATACTTCACAATGCCCCTTTAATATAAGGATACAGGTTATCAATAACCTTAGACTGAAGTGGTGCGCTTTTTGAGTCCTTGACATTGAAATGATAAATGATTGGAGGTTCTCTTGAGAACTTTTTTAATTCCTTCGATATAGTGCCCCTTTATGAGGTCAGAGTGTGCAGATTTTAGGAAGCCATATGTATCTTTACCCGTCATATATCGGGATAGTCCTTCGCCGTAGCTCAGGGCGATAGATTTTTTATTGGCATCGATGTAAAGCAAGATACCATATTGAGGGTGCGCCTCATGAGGTAAATCTGTAAAGTCGGCCTTATTAAGTAACCAGAGACTTTTTGAGTCCGCCTCTTCGTAATCTTTGGCTACATCAAGGTATACTGAGAAAAACAAAGCGGGAAAGCGATGCGAGAATTCGATGAGCTTTCTTTTGCAAACCCTGCGCTCATTGAAGTTTAAGACCCCCGCAATGTCATTCAACATCTTTACCTGTAAAGGCAGGTCGGAGCGATGACGGCTGGTGTAATATTCCTCTAGAAGCGAGTAACCAAAGCCACATTCGGGGCAGAGTTTGCTCCCGAGGGTGATTTCTTTGTTACATGATGGACAGGGCTTTTTCAACTGGGTGTACGATCAGGGGTTTACCAGTCTGTTGTAAGACTGTATTTTTCAGCATATTTGAGAAGCTCGGGTCTCATAGGCCATTCGTCGGGGCGTTCACTTTTAGTGTGTCGTTTGCTCGCCCCTTTGAGTGACATACAGCCTGTATTGTCTCCGATCTTGCGGATTCTTTCCATATCTTCTGGCTTGAGCTGAATGTTAGGTAGCGTGGCCACATCTTTGATCATGTCCTCGATTGTTGGTGCGTTTGGGTTGGGCTCTTGGATACAAGTTGGGACGACAGACTTCACAGGAGAATGCGAAAGGTTCCAAGCACAGGCGAGTTGAATCATACTCAAGTTATATTCCTCAGCGATGGGACGCATTTGGTCGATGAGTTGACAGCCTCTCTCGATCCATCCTTCAGGCCTGTAGGCGCGGTGGTCCCCCGGCTTAAACTCATAGCCGGGCTTCATGATATCATAGAAGAGACCGCCATAGTCTACTACACGAGTGAGAATGTCGACCTTGTTGGCCTCTGCAGCTGCGAGAACATGTTGTCCTGGCCAAGGCTCTAGAGGGTTGAGAATAATCATTGCCCAATCCATGACTTCCCCAAAGTTTTCAAAGGCATAGATCATATCAAGGGTGAAGCCATTTGCTGGCCCTGGAGCAATTCCGATCTTTTGTGCCATGCCCTCGGATTTGAGGTAGGCCATTGCCGTCCAAACTTCTTCACTGATATATCCTAATTCATCAGGGTTGTGGAGCATCACTAGGTCAAAGTAATCCGTTTGACAATGTTTGAGTGAATCTTGGCATTGCTTGATGAGAAAGTCTTTATACTGGGATGGACTATTGAGCTCAGGATTTGTGAAGCGTGGATATCCGGCGCTTCCTTGTCTTTCGCCTTTGTAATGATCGTGTCCGATCATTCCAACGAGGCAATAAGAGGAGCGGTCAATGCCTTCCAAGGCTCTCCCAAGAGCTTGATCTGCTCGTCCCACTCCATAAACATCAGCTGTTACAAAGGTGCGGATCCCAGAAGCATACGCCAATCTAATGCATTCTTGATAACGCTCTTCAGTCAAAGTCTCTCCGTAATGCATGTAACGGCCGCCACTCCATGTTCCATACGCAGTTGATGTCAATTCCATAGCGAAAATGAATCGTAATTACGCTGAAAGGTCAACCCCTCAAAATGCTTTC
>CAYUKP010000042.1:0-11902 GCA_964445335.1 uncultured Verrucomicrobiales bacterium | reverse complement strand
CGATATCGTGAGGTTCTTGGGATTCGACTAGACCTCTCCAAATTAAAAGAAGACTAAAAATCCCCACGCAGAGAGCAGATGCCTTTATCAGAAAGCGAATCATTGGAAGCGAACGAAAATCAGTCTGAGAGTTCAAAGGTCTGACGCAGACTGGAGCGAATGTCGTCAGGAATCCTCACGGGCCGTCCCTGCTCATTGACAAGGACAGAGGTCATCTGCCCCTTCGCGACAGCTCTCTGGTCTGAGTGGATTTCAAAGCCCCATGTAATAGACGAGCCTCCGAGGCGCATAAGTGTAAGCGTCACTTGGTAGGGGTCATTAAAGACTAGGGGGCTGAGAAAATCGATTTGAAAATTGGCTCTTGGCCACCCGCCCTTTTGGGTGACGGGCTGGTATCCATAGCTCTGTAGAAGCTCATGCTCGGCGTTTTCGACAAAGCGCATGAAATGGGAATTGTGCGCCCATCCTGACATATCGGTTTCGGCAAACAGGAGTCTCTTGGCAGTAGCTATGAAGGTAGACATATCGTCGAGTCGGGAGCGAATTAGCTAAGCTTCTTGACGAGGAGCGAGGCGTTGTGGCCTCCGAACCCGAAGGAGTTACTGACAGCTGCGGTGACATTGACTTCACGTGCGGTATTAGCAACATAATCGAGATCACATTCTGGATCTTGGTCTTCGAGGTTAATGGTTGGAGGGACGACTCCGTCTTGGATTGCCTTCAGACACGCTAGGATTTCAATTCCACCCGCAGCTCCGAGAAGGTGGCCGGTCATGGATTTGGTAGATGAGACGAGGAGGTTGTCTTTGGCATGGTCGCCAAAGGCTAGCTTGATCGCGCGTGTCTCAGAAATGTCTCCTAGAGGAGTGGATGTGCCATGAGCATTAACATAGGTGATGTCCTCTGGGTTCAATTGAGCATGCTTGAGGGACATCTTCACTGCTCTAGCTGGGCCTGATCCATCTGGTGATGGAGCACTGAGGTGGTGGGCGTCTGCACTGAGTCCGTATCCTGCAAGCTCAGCGATGATGTTGGCTCCACGCTTCTTAGCAGCTTCGTATTCCTCAATGACGATAACTCCGGCACCTTCACCCATAACGAATCCGTCACGTCCTGTATCGAATGGACGGGACGCTCTCTCTGGCTCAGAGTTACGGGTAGAAAGAGCCTTCATGTTGTTGAATCCTGAGATTCCCATAGGAAGGATAGAAGCCTCTGCGCCACCACAGACGAAGGCGTCTGCGTCACCAAACTTAATCATTCTCCAGGCTTCACCGATGCTGTGATTAGCGGTCGCACATGCAGTAACAATCGCCATATTCGGGCCTCCGAAGTTGTATTCCATGGAGATCATCCCACTGGCGATATTAGAGATCATCATAGGAATGGTGAACGGGGAGACCTTAGCGGTGCCTTTGTTGAGAAGGTTGCGGTGTTCACGCTCTAGAGTGCCTAGACCACCGATCCCGCTACCGACCATGACTCCTACCATTGCAGGATCATATCCCGCATCTGCGAGTCCAGAGTCTTCAATTGCCATTTTAGAGGCAGCCATTGCGAGTTGCGCATATCGGTCGGCTCTTCTGGCGTCTTTTGGGTTAGAGAAATATGATTTTGGATCGAAATCCTTTACCTCACCAGCGATCTTTACGGCATAATCGTCAGGGTTTACTAATGTCACAGTGGAGATTCCACTCTTCCCTTCCTTCATAGCACTCCAGGTGGAGTCTGCATCCAAACCTAAGGGGCTTACGGCTCCAATTCCTGTAATTACAACTCTACGTTCCATCATTACCTTCTTTCAATACGAAATCGTTTGAAAGAATCAAGAGCATCTTCTGTATTATTTAGAACAAGGGGCGAAACCTGAAGCAGGTACGTGGTGTTTTTTCTGCTAAGGTCTCCAATAAATAAGAGATCACATGCTGGATGTGATCTCAGAAGCGTAATCTATAGAGTCCCCCTTTAGAGGACTTTCTTACCAACCCCCAGAATCATATCTTGGGTAATGTGGCCATAGTAACGCGAATCAAATCCATATGTGTGATTCTGAGACATGACAATATATTGCCCCTCTTCAAGGACTCCCGACGCTTGAAATACTGGCATGGGTCTCCCAATGCTATCAGAATCAAGAGGCTTGCTATCAGGGACTAAGACATCATTGATAAACACGCCATTTTTATTGATAACATAAGAGTCTCCAGGAATACCCTCTACGATTTTAGCGGTATCGATGGGGAGCTCATCACTAAAGGCTCTATACGTAACATAATTTCTCTCTAAAGCCAACTTTGAGACCTCTGGTCTGGTAATGAACCTCACAATATCGCCCTGCTGAATAGGCGTGTTTTTTCTGAAAAGGTAAACCCCTTTATCTAAACTGTCTGAAATATTTATTCGAAACCCTATCGCAAAAAAAACGGCAGCAAAAAAGAAGAATGCTCCTGCATAGATGAATGAACTCTTAAAGAAGTCCTGCATTTCAGATTTTGTATCTTTCTCCATAAAATAAATTTAAAAGTAGGTGTTAAGAGTCCACAAGACTGCCCCACCAGTAATAACCAAACAGATCGCCACAAGAGCGTAACTGAAGAGAGTTTGCCTGATATTATACAGAAAGGCATCCTCGGTGGTTTTTTTAGGTGTAGGGTTTGGCTCAAGTTTAGATTTCAACAGCCCCAAAAGTGTTTGTCGCTTGTAATTGGTCCAGGTATCACTCTCGACTAAAGCACCTTTTACAATAGGGATCTTAATCTGCTCATACCCTTTACTTAATTCGGCCTTCGCAGGCATTGGGTCTTTGCGAACAGTGTATTGCGTTTGGGCAACTGAAGGAGTAAACTTGACGGGGACGGAGTTGTATTTATTAACCCTTGGCCTTTCTAAGACTGCCGAAACGGCAGGGAGGGCAAATTCTGTAGAGTCCAAAGCTTTGTCAACAGAAGGGCTTTCGGTAAAGACTTCTGGCGTGGGTGCACCAAATGAGTCTTCACTGGCAGGGGGGACCTCTACAGGAATAAAAACAGGCTCAGTCTGTGGTTTTAAATCGCTGACCTCAGGTAAGGGCTCAGGCTCCGCTTGCGATGACTCGCCCCGCTCATCTGATGAAAAGACTAACTCATCTTGGGATGCCTTCACCTGACCTTCAGGGATAAAGACGGACTCCGTGTGAGACGAGTCTTCGGTCGGTCTAGGGATAAAATCAGATTCCTTCAGGGTAGAGAGCTCATCTTCTACTGGTATAAAAACAGGTTCAGGGGCAGGGTCAAGCCTTGCCTCCTCTACGGGTAAAAACGCTGGTTCCTCAATTATTTCAGGAGGAGGAACAGGCAATTGAGCTTTCTCACGAGCCTCACATGTAGGGCATCGCCCAGAGTCGCTTAAGCTATTAACCTCTTGTATGGTGTAACACACATCACACACCTTAATACACATCGCCTTCTTAGACTGAGCAGATGACTTAATGATCGTTGGTTGAGGGGCTGAGAGCCTCCTCTCAAATTTAGGTCGAATCATTTCTGTAAGAAATGATTGCTCTGTGAAGGTATTCTTCGATGGCAAGGGGGGCTCCGCACTCGTTTTCTTGGATGATTTCACTGCAAGAATCGAGTTCCCCGGAGGTAAGGAGATATAATGATGACACTTAGTACATTGGCAGGGTTCTCCAGGAGCCGCAGAAAAACTGAATACGTGATCACAGATGTCACACATCACGATTCTTTCTTTGTTTTCTAACAGGGCGGACATATTGGGAGATTAAACTAAATGACGAGCACCTCCTTTTTAATCGATCTTCATAGAAATGTTCAATATTTTATTATGAAATAATCCCAAGAGCCCAAATCAAGAGGCGATAATAGGTGAGGATTGGATAATAGACCTCATACAAAGACATTTATGATTCAATCCACACAAAAATTTCTTTGGTAGCGAGTGAACCCTTCGAACATTGGTGCCTGCCTATAAAAAACGGGCTCCCCTTCAAAGGTTAGCCCGCAAACTTAATTTTAAGAAAAGGCAGAAGAAGTCTACCTTAATAATTCAGGTGATATTACTCCTTCACTCGTTGAATATTTGCTCCGAGTTGAACAAGTTTTTCATCAATGTTTTCGTATCCTCTATCAATATGATAAAGTCTACTGATATGCGTCTCGCCTTCAGCACATAATCCAACTAAAACCAGCGCAGCTGATGCACGAAGGTCTGAAGCCATAACAGGAGCGCCACTCAAGCTTGCGCCACCAGTAATAACGGAGCGCCCGTTATCCACATTGATGTCTGCACCCATTCTCTTAATTTCCGCACAGTGCATAAAGCGTTGTGGAAAAATCGTATCTTCGATCACGGAAAGCCCATCAGTAATCGTTGCCAGAGCGGAGAATTGCGCCTGCATATCGGTTGGGAACCCAGGATAAGGCTCCGTTACGATTTGAAACCCTTTTGGGTTTTCTCCTGGTTCGACATAAACAGAATCTCCTGCTTCATTGAATTCTACCTTATGTCCGGCTTCAAGGAGCTTGTCTGTTACAGCAATTAATTGCTCGCGATTTACACGGTTCAGCGTAATCCCCGTACTCGCCATCGCGCCTGCCACCATAAATGTTCCAGCTTCGATTCTATCTGGAATAACGTAATGCTCAATTCCCTTCAAGGATTCCACCCCCTCAATGGTGATGGTACGTGTGCCCGCTCCAGATATTTTCGCACCAAGAGAATTTAAGAAATTGGCTAGATCCACTACTTCAGGCTCACATGCAGCGGACTCAATAATGGTTGTTCCTTTGGCTAAGGTCGCAGCCATCATCACATTGTCTGTCCCTAAAACCGTAGGTCCACTCTTACCTCGCATATTAATTTTAGCTCCTACAAGGCCTCCTTCTGGAGCTGTGAGCGTGATATCTCCGCCCTTCATCTCAACAATTGCGCCCAGAGCCTCTAAGCCCTTGATGTGCAAATCAATTGGTCTATCTCCTATGACACATCCGCCTGGTAGTGAAACCTTTGCTTTACCTGTTCTCGCAAGTAAAGGCCCCATAATACAAATAGAAGCGCGCATCTTGCGAACCAAATCATAAGGAGCTTCAGAAATAATATTTTCAGGATTTGTGCGAACCGTTCCGCTAGATCTCTCTACATGAACTCCTAATTTGTTAAGGATCTGAATCATGTAGTTTGTATCTGAGACATCTGGTACTCTACGAATAATACACGCTTCTTCTGCTAAAATTGTAGCGGCGAGAATTGGTAAAGAAGCATTTTTAGAGCCTGAGATATTGATGCTCCCTGATAATTTAGAGCCTCCTGTAACGATTAATTTATCCATAATAATGATTTTATACCAGATTAGACTAGCTCTATGATTTTTTAGTCATAGATTTTATTGCGAAATCTATGACTAAATCATTTCCATCGCGCAATAGGAAAACGAGGTATATTGTCTATATCAGATTTCAATAAAATATTCTGATAGCCATTTGCCCTTAACAAATCCTCTACTATTGCTCCTTGATCAAACCCGATCTCCATCACGAGCAAGCCTCCACTGACCAAATGTTGGGTGGCCTCAGGGACAATCCGACGGATCAAGTCTAAGCCATCTTCTCCTGAGAATAACGCTTGATGGGGGTCATGAGCTACTTCGGGAGCTATCGCAAAGTCAGCAGCAATGTAAGGGGGATTACAAACAATGAGGTCAAAAACACCCGACACATTACTAAATACATCTGTTTGCACAACCTCGGCCTCTACATTAAGCTTTTCGGCATTTTCGCGGCACAATGAGAGTGCGTCTTCGGATATGTCCGCCATGACGAGTTCGACTTGCTCCCCCAAAGCCTTCTTCAGAGACAATCCCATAACACCTGAGCCACAACAGAGATCTAAGACCCTACAAGGAAGAGGAAACCCCATCTTAATGAGGTAATCCGTAATTTCCTCTGTTTCTGGTCGAGGAACCAAGGCGCGTGAATCCGTAAGGAATTCGTGCCCACAAAACTCTACGCTTCCTAAGATATGTTGTAAAGGCTTACGCTCACCTCTGGCTTTGAGAGCGGAACGTATTTCTACTAAAGCCTTATCTTCCAAAGGCTTATCAAATTGTAAATAGAGTTGCATTCGTGACACTTGTAAACAATGCGCCACGATCAACTCCATATTAAGCCTTGCTGACTCTACTCCCTTACCTTCGAGGTAAGATGTCCCTTTGGTTAAGACCTCTAATAGCGTAATCATCAGCAAGCTTATTTAACCTCTGCCTCTTAGCGCTCAGCGATTGGCTCAACAGGCTTTGTGGTTTCTGGACCCGTATACAGAGTTAGTGGTCTATACAGTCTATTGTCCTCAAGTTGCTCTAAGACCTGAGCGGTCCAACCAGCAGCTCGCGCAATAGCAAAAATCGGAGTAAAGAGGTCCGTTGGGATACCCAGTGAATAATAAACCGTGGCAGAATAGAAATCAACGTTCGCATTGAGCCCCTTACGCTCTCTCATAATTTCTGCGATACGCTCAGACATTTTAATCCATTTATCTTCACCCAACTCTTCAGTGAGTTTGATAGCCATTTTTTGGAGGTGTGGCGCCCTTGGGTCTAAGACCTTATAGACTCTATGACCGATGCCCATGATCTTCTTCTTATTGACCAAACAGTCTTCGACATAAGCATCTACGCTTTCAACGTCACCGATTTCTAAAAGCATCTTAATAACGCCCTCATTAGCTCCTCCATGAAGAGGCCCCTTCAAGGTCCCGATCGCGGAAGTAATCGATGAATAGATGTCTGATAACGTAGCAACAGTCACTCTAGCAGAGAACGTGGAGGCATTCATCCCGTGATCCGCATGTAAGATGTAAGCGACATCTAGCGTCTTAGTCATCGCTGGTGAAGGCTCTTTTCCTGTAATTTGGTAGAGGAAGTGAGCGGCTTCTGATAAATCGGTGCGGGCTTCTGGTAACTCTAATCCTTGTCTAAATCTATGATATGCTGCGACAATTACAGGGATCTTCGCGACAATCGAGAGAGCAACCAATCTGTTATTCTCTTGGTCAGGCTCACCGATCTTGGCTCTGGAGTCATGCAATCCAAGCATGGAAACAGCAGTTCTCACCACATCCATCGGAGACGCGTCTTTAGGTGCAACCTTTAAATACGCGATCATCTCGTCAGGTAATGTACGATCATTTCTTAATGTATTTTGGAGGACTTCTAATTCTTCACTATTAGGAAGCCTTCCATTATGCAAAAGGTAAGTCACCTCCTCAAAAGAACAATTCTCTACCAATTCATCAATAGAGTATCCTAGGTAAGAAAGCTCACCTTCACTACCATTAACTTTTGAAAGCTTTGATTCATTCGCTATGACTCCTTCTAATCCTTTTGCGTAATCTGACATGTATCTATTATAAGTAAGTAATGATTATATTGTTTTACAACTGAACAGCATTGTATAGAGAACACAGGATCTCTCATCGTCAAAGGAAAATTTTAAATGGATTTACTGTTTTATAAATTCATTCAACTCATTTAATCACATCTCATGATCCTAGCTATTGAAACCTCTGCAGAGCCCGCAAGTGTCGCCCTCCTCACCTCATCAGGAGAGATTCTCTCCAAATCCTTTCCCAACCACAATAAAGTCAACACCCTTCTGGCAGATCAACTTGCAGATCTCCTAGACCAACATGACATTCAAACGATTCTGGTGGGCGCAGGCCCGGGGTCCTATTCTGGCGCGCGAGTTGGGCTGGCGACAGCAGAAGCTATCGCCTTGGTTCACAACGCAGAAGTCATCCTTATTCCTTCCATAAAAGGCGTTGAAGACAACGCACGTATCCTTATCGGAGATGCACGACAGGGCACATACTTCCTACAGCACCCTTCGGACAACACACCAAAGGTCATGACAAAGGACGAACTCATTCCTTACCTACAACGTATCACTGAAGAAAACACCTTTATGACCTTTGAAGATGTTCAAAAACTCAAAGCCCTCCCTCTAGACCTCTCCAAAATAGTCGTCACCCCCTCTACAGCCGCCCAACTCATTGCGCTCTGGAATGATCTAACTCATGTCAAAAAGAACCTTTTAAGAACCAACGAACAAAAAATCATTTACCTCAAACCACCAAACATCACCCAGCCCAAAAACCCTTTTGCATAATATTTAGACGCCCTCTCTCCCCCAAAAGTAAGGCAAAGAAAAAAGACACCAATCCCCCCTTGACCACAAAAAAGACGAAAAAACTTGCAAAAAACACACAAAAAACGCACAATTGTATCACACAATAAATCATACGTAAAAATATTATTTATTCCTTAGTAGCTCACACCAACATATCTCATGATTCGCCTCCTTTTACTTTTTACCTTATCGGCCATGACTCTACATGGCCAAACCTATCTGGAACTTTTAGACGAAGCTGTTGAAAGCGCCAATCTCTCTTACAACATTTCAGTCATCAACCCGATTGAAGAAGAAGGAGTAATTGAATTGCCAGAAGGAATCAGACTCTATGCTAATGGAATAAATTACACGAATTTCAACTCTTCTGATACAAGTTCTAATGACCAAACCTCATCATACAGTGTCTTGAGTCTCGATGGGAGATCTAAGGAGTTTGATAGCGACCAGATAGATATCGAATTCTCAGAATTCGATGATCAAGGTGAACCAAACAGGGTAAGGTTCGCAGATCATTTATTAGGAAACCTTTCTCTCTCCTTTAGTAACTTCCTCCGAGAGAGTGAAAGCTGGGTTGAAATATCAGATAGTAACGAAAAATTTTATTCCCTCTCAGACGGTCATGTCATCCCATCCCAAACCGCTTTGGGCTTCGACCCATACCTTCAGAATGAACTTTATCAAAACATTCAATATTTTACAAAATCCGAAACGGGTAGCAACTCCTTTCAGCGTGTCATATTCAAGCTAACAGGCAACATATTCCAAGATGCACAAATCCACTTCAATTATTCACTCCTTTCTGAATCAGGAGATCAATACACGGTAAGCCAAACAAAGCAGAAAACCGTCACCTTAAGAAGTGGTTACAATCAGCGCTATATGGGAGGGCGGATTATCTATCTAAATGAGGGTAGAGGCAGTTGGATCCTCAATAGTGTAACCTACACTCTCCCTGAGGAAGTGACAGAAGAGGACTCTGAGGAACTGACGGATGAGCAAATTGATGATGCAATTGATGGCATTCAATCTCTCTTTAGCGAAATCAACACAGGCATATAAGGGCTTCTCATCGCAAGCCCTGACTTGCATCCCCACCATTTAACTTCGCTGCGATTCATGCGGAACGCAGCAAAGAATTTAAGGGGTAGATTCTAAAAACCGCTGAATAGCATTGAGTGTTTCCTCACTCAAGTGGTGCTCTACTCCTTCTGCGTCAGCATCTGACTGCTCGCGACTAACGCCGAGCTTCACAAAAAGATTTCGAACAATTTCATGCTTTTCCTGCGCTCTTCGGGCAATACTCTCACCCAAGTCCGTCAGTGAAATTTCTTTAGACTTCGTCCCTGTAATCAACTCTTTCTCATACAGTCGCTTCAATGTGCGTATCACCGTAACATGGGACACCCCAAAAACTTCTTGTAAGTCACTCACACGAACGAGACTACCTGTCTGCCTAATTTCATGTATCGCCTCGACATAATCATGCGCAATCTCAGACGAATGCTGTCGGCGCACCCTCTGATGAATTACCGAGCGATCATGCTCTAGAGAGTCTGTGTTTTCGCTTTCCATAAGAATAATACTCTTGACGAAGAGATAAAATGTAGCTTTAGCTACATGTCTAGCAAATTATGTAGCCTAAGCTACATTTTTTAATATCTGATTATTTAACACATGAAATACTCTTTCTCAAGCAGTGCTTTATTCTCTGCAATAAGTTTGGTCTCCTTCACCTTTGCACAAGATGACCTGTTGGGAGAAAGTGATGCGCTTGTCGTCACTGGCTCTAGGATAGCAGAACCCCTCAAAGACACTCCTGTCCGAACCGAAGTGATCGACGCGGAAGTGTTACAAAACAGAGGTGTCAGATCTCTAGCGGAAGCGGTTGAAAACTCTCCTGGTGTAAGAATCGAGACAACCTGCCAAACGTGTAATCAACAGTCTGTGCAAATGTTGGGACTCTCTCAGCAATACATTGGGATCTTAAACAATGGGCTACCAAACTTCTCAAGCCTCGCTGGCGTCTACGGAATCGAGCAAATGCCTAGTGGAATGATCGGACAGCTCGAAGTAGTCAAAGGAGGTGGCTCTGTATTATATGGTCCTGGAGCGGTTGCTGGAGTCATCAATATTGTCCCTCGTGAACCAGAACAGACAGGAGGAAGTGTCAATATCAAGATCGGACGCACTCAAGGAGAAAGTAAGGATTCTGGAATGAATCGCTCAGCCTTTGGGTTCTATGACTTTGTAAACGAAGACGAATCCCTCAAAACCTCATTTTTCTTTGGGTCAGATTATGTTGCCCCAATAGATATTAACGAAGACGGCTTCACTGATGTCTCAAAAAGAGACCTCCTCTCGGTAGGAACTCGCACAATATGGGAACCAAACAGTGATAACAAATTCACCTTAGACCTATTCCTCTCTGAGGAGGAGCGACGCGGAGGCGAATTTTCCACCTTTGATCAAGCTGCCAATACGACAAGCGTCACAGAAGAAATCACAACCAAAAACTTCTCTCTCACAGGAGCTTGGGAAGCCTTTTGGGGGCCTGACTGGGAGAGTAAGCTCTCCTATTCCTACGCCTACACAGGGAGAGACTCCTACTATGGAGGTACGTCGGCCTTTGGCTCCACTAATGGCACAACAGGGAGTTTGGGCTACGGTGAATCCACCGCCCATTTGAATGTCATTGACCTCATCACGACCTATACCCCAGATGATATGAACCGCTTCACCTTTGGAGCACAATTCAATCATGAGCAGATCAGGGACGAACAAATTGCCGTCAATCGTGATTTAGAAAACTCATTCTCCAACTTCGGCATCCTTGCCCAACATCGTTACACCCCTTCAGACCTTTGGACCTTTGAACACGGAGCAAGACTCGACTTTCATTCGGAGCTAGATACGGCAGTCTTCTCCCCTCGTGCAGCCGTTCTCTATACCCCAACAGATGACTTTAGACTCCGCACCTCGCTCTCTACTGGCTTTAGAGGACCGCAGGTCTTTAATGAAGACTTGCACATTTCAAATGTTGGTGGAGAGCTCAGTGCTACCACCAATGATGCCAACCTCAAAGAGGAAAAGGCGGTCACGCTCTCGGTTTCTCCTGAATGGCAAGTCACAGATTCGATTAGGTTAGAGCTCAATGCCTTCCACACATGGCTCGATGATACCTTTGTGGTAGAGTCGCAGGACAACCCAAACACCCCCAACGTTCAGGAATACCTCCGCACAAATGGAGAGTCATCACGTATCTTTGGAGCGGAGTTAAACTTGGCATATATGGGTGACAATTGGGATCTCGAATTCTCATGGGTACAGCAAAAACTCGAATATGATGCGCCCCAACTTATCATTGGAGACCCTGACCTTTCTAACCCTAATGACAATGCGATCTTCTCCAGTAGCTATGTCCGCGCACCAGAATCACTTGGATTACTCAAATACTCCTATCAGAGTGACTGGGCAAACTTCTTTGTTACCGGGAAGCTCACAGGTCCTATGGATGTGCCACATGTCGTATCAGATGCCAATGGAGACCTTGTAAAAAACGAATTAGTAGAAACAGATTGGTTCTTCAATGTCGATGCGGGATTATCTAAGGAGTTCCTCCTTGATACGGGCCTTTTAACCGCGACCTTTGGCGTGCAAAACATCTTTAATGAATTCCAAAACGACTTGGACTCTGGAGCCTTTAGGGATGGAGATTATGT
>CAYUKP010000041.1:6176-12040 GCA_964445335.1 uncultured Verrucomicrobiales bacterium | reverse complement strand
CAACTGGAGCTTCTTCAACAACTGGAGCTTCTTCAACAACTGGAGCTTCTTCAACAACTGGAGCTTCTATGTGGTCTCCGTGATCCCCGTGATCGTGATCGCCATGTTCATGAGTCCCACTTTCGTTACTTCCGTGTTGGTGAGCTTTGTGATCGTGACTTCCACTTTCATGGCTTTCATGTGGGAGGCCTCCGTGCTCGTGGCTTCCATGCTCAGCATGATCTCCATGATCTCCGTGATCTCCGTGATCTCCGTGATCTCCGTGATCTCCGTGATCTCCGTGATCTCCATGATCCCCGTGTGCTCCATGAGATCCATGAGGTTTAAAAAGTCGAACGGTTCCTTCTTCACCTTCCCACTCATGTCGGTCGCAGGAGATAAAGGTAAACACACTAAGAGCGATAGCTAGGCGAATCATAGTATGATTTCATTAGAATGACTCATAGATTCTTGCAACTTCTTTTTATAAGTCTTTACACAAAGTTTCACCTATAAATACCACACGTCAGCTCTTGAGAAAGTGACAGCTTGCTTCTCCATATTTTTTACCTTGTTTTTTTCAGATACCCTTGGACGAATATTTCTTTAGGTGTAAGATATTATATAGAGGAAGCACTGAAAGAGCGTCTCCCTCCCCCACACGTCAAAAATCAATAGACTCCTTCAAACCACCTGATAAAAACGTTCAAATTTGCACCAAAAACTTGAATAAACCCCTCTACCAAACACGCTTGTAGAAGTATGACCACTTACCTTTAATATGAACCAAAACAAATTACATATCTTCACAAAGCTAGCGACTCTAACCGGCGAGGAAGTTGATTTGGGAAAGGTTTCAAAAGAATTTAACCAATCGATCCAGATTACGGAAGGCGATCAAATTGAATCACTTGTGCAAACTGCTAAAAAAATGCACCTCACGATTGTCCCAGCTCAGCTAGAATTCTTTAGAGCGCTTTGGAAAGCGACCGAAGATATCCCCATTGTTATATGGAATAATAAAACAAACGATTGGGAGTTGATTACAAAGGCTGGACTTTTAACTGTAAGAGTCGCGGAAGGGGAAAGCCCTGAAGAACGGGTCACTATTTTTCATAACAATTTACAGAAAAGACTGGGGCTTAAAAGCCGTAAAGACATCATCGAGGTTGGAATTGTCCAACGATCTCTTCCTGCTGCGAGTAGTAGCACATATGACAATTACGGCAAAGTTAAACCCACGGTCAAAAAAACTGGTCAGAAACCTAAGATCAGCCCCGAACGTAGGTTTATTCGGATGCTCTTAGAGGATAGAAAGGACATCGTCACTCTCATGATCTTTTCTATTTTCTCAGGAGTTTTATACCTAACTGTTCCCTTAGCGGTAGATACAGTCGTGAGTAATCTCGCCTATGGCGCCCAATCTCGCCCATACATTCAAGCTCTCATCATTTTAGGACAAGTCGTTATGGGGTGCTTAGCTCTACAAGCTATCATTACAGGCTTTCAATACTACATTTCTGATGTCATTCAGCGAAGAATCTTCGCTCGCACAACCGCAGACATTGCGTATCGCCTCCCCCGAGCTCAAGCCCAAAACTTTGATAACGTCCACGCACCAGAGCTCGTCAATCGGTTTTTAGATGTCGTAACAGCACAGAAAAACACTGCTTATTTTCTTCTCGACGGAGTCAATGCTCTCATGTCGACTTTAGTAGGAATGGTGCTTCTCTCACTCTACCACCCTTTCCTCCTTGTTTTCGTCACCATCTTGATCATCATTATCTTCTTCATCATTCGCTTTGGGGGGAAGGGAGCAGTCGAAACGAGTATCATCGAATCCAAAAGTAAGTATAAAATGCTTAGCTGGTTTGAGGAGATCGCATCTTACCCGATTATCTTCAAAGGACCAGGAGGTTACGACCTTGCAACGAACAAAGCTAATAGACTTGCGACCGATTATGTAAACGCCCGTAGCCTCCACTTCAAATATGTTATTCGCCAAGTCACGAGCTTACTGTTACTCTCCGTGCTCGCATCCGTCCTCCTACTTCTCGGAGGGGCTTGGCTCGTCATTAGTCAGCAAATTACCCTAGGACAACTTGTCGCGAGTGAAATCATCATGAGTGGTATTATTGCCAGCTTAGCTAAGTTAGGTAAAAAGCTTGAAACCTGGTATGACACTATGGCTGCGATGGATAAATTGGGTGAACTCTGGGATCTCAAAATGGAAGACGAAGGTGGGTCTGAATTAAAGTATCCCCAAAAACATCAAGGCTGTGCCATCAAGGCGTCCAAACTAGGCTTTGGCTTTAAAGGTGAACCTCCCTTATTTCAGGACATTTCGTTTGATTTTCAGGCAGGCTCCAAAATTGCAGTATTAGGATCATACGGCGCAGGGATTAGTGCGTTTCTTGATCTCTTCTTTATCTTACGCCAACCGAATTCTGGTTATATCTCCGTTAATTCAGTAGATGTCAGAGACTGGAATATAGAATCCTATAGACAAAGTGTCCTCCTCCTCCGACCAAACCATATTCTCGGAACTTCCATTATTGATAACCTCCGTCTCGGAAGACTAGATATAGGAATTGATGAGATCAACCGCGCCCTAAAAAAAGTTGGTTTGTTAGAAACTCTACTAAACCAACCCGAAGGTCTTAAACGTAAACTAAATGTAGGTGGAGCAAAGATGCCAAAAGACCAGCGCATTAGTCTTCTCATTGCGCGGGCTCTCGTGCAGAGACCCTCCTTACTCATGATAGATGAGCTATTTGACGGCCTAGAAGAGTCCGTCTTTGAGAGATTAAATTCACTAATCTTTGACCCCAATCAACCTTGGACGGTATTGATGTCTACCAGAACCCCGAAGTGCGCTAACCTTTGTGACCACATTATAAACCTCTCTCCAAACTCTAATGACGCGTAAGACAAAGCAAGAAAAGGCTCCGCCACCTAAGCCCCCCGCTCTTCCCGCCCTATCTTTGGTGGGGTCTACTCGGTTCACTTATACCTTAAGTATTGTCCTCATCATAGTTGTCATCCTCTTCATTCTTGGCCTACTCTTTATCCCTTGGAGGCAGAATGTCAGAGGAGCTGGTAAAGTCATTGCATTTGATCCCTTAGAGCGCCGAATAAATGTCGAAGCTCAACTTGCTGGACGGGTTAAAGTACTCAACATTGTAGAGGGCCAAGAAGTTCAGAAGGGGGAACTCATTGCAGAAATCGAAAACAACGATCCCCTGCTAATGGAAAACCTAAAGTCTCAACGTGAGGCCACTCGGAATCGCAAAAAACTAGCAGAAAACAAAGTCGATGAAATAAAGGTTCAGTTAGAACAACTCTTACTTGCGAAGTCTAATGCCATCACCATCGGTGAGGAAAAGGTCAAGGCAGCTCAGATCAAATTAAAAACTATCGAACTAGAGCACACTCGTACAAGTAGCCTCTTTGAGAAAGGGCTCTCCTCTCGTAGAGAGTTTGAGCAAATCGAGATGAAGCGTAAATCAGCTCAAGCTGATCTGACATCTGCCGAGTCCAGCTTACGCAAAATAGACAATGACTTTGAGGGTTCCCTCTCTGCACTTCGCGCTCAAGAGCGCTCCGCAAGAGCTGATGTACAAACAGCAACCAAGGATATCATCGGGTATGACATCCAAGTCAACCAAACGGATAGGCAGCAAATCTTTGCGCCTCAAGACGGAATCGTATATGCGGTCATGATCACGGATGGCACCTACCTCACACCCGGGAGGCAAATCTGTACCATTATCCCAAAGACCGAAAGTCGATATGTGGAACTCTGGCTCGATGGAAACGATATTGGACTGATCAAAGCGCGAAAGGAAAAAGGCGACTCCGTCACAGAGGGCAGTCAAGTCCGCCTATCCTTTGAAGGGTGGCCTAGCATTCAAGCCGTCGGCTGGCCGAATCTTGCAATTGGAACCTTTGGAGGAGAAGTCGTCTTTATTGACTCGGCCAATGATGGGACAGGAAGGTTTCGCGTGGTCGTCGGCCCCAAACTAGACAAGGTCACACGTTATAATGGTGAGGGAAAAGTTGAAGTAGGTTGGCCAGACAAAGACCGTTGGCTCAGACAAGGGACACTCACCCAAGCGTGGTTTCTCTTAGAAGACGTCCCCTTATGGATGGAGCTCTGGAGAAAGATGAATGGGTTCCCTCCTTTAGCCGAAGATGACGGCACCTTAAACCCTACCAAGAAGCCAAAGAAAAAGAAAAAGAGGAAATGAAGCGCTTATCACCCCGTATCACCACTCTCCTTTTCATCCTGTTTTCCAGCCTCATCGGTCACACCAAGAGCCTCTCGGAACAGGAGGTTCTCAAGAGTATCGAAAGGCTCTATCCTCCTTACTTAGCTGAACTCATCAAACATGAGCTTGGAAACGCTAAAGTTCAAGGAGCTATCGGATCCTTTGACACCCGCCTCTCTCTCAAGGCTCAGCTTCGGCCAAAAA
Source organism: uncultured Verrucomicrobiales bacterium (assembly GCA_964445335.1). Taxonomy (GTDB): domain Bacteria; phylum Verrucomicrobiota; class Verrucomicrobiia; order Verrucomicrobiales; family Akkermansiaceae; genus WTJZ01. Next base: position 7,586 of record CAYUKP010000041.1, on the reverse strand, counting down.
ACTATTATGACGCTTCTAACTATGAGGCTATGCTCGAACGCCCCTTCATGAATTCTGGCGGATTTCTCTATGGAGGTTACCGACTCAGCCAAGGGTATCTCCCCTCCTATTACCGAAAATACCGTACCAGCGATTATGGAGAGGCCGTCATTGGACTAAATATTCCACTCTTGCGAGACCGTAAAATAGACCAAAGAAGAGCCTCTCTCAGTAAAGCAGAAATCGATCGTGAACTTGCGACGCCTTCCATTGCTCTTCAATACCTTGGAATCCTCGAAGCTGCACGTAAAGCGTACTATGATTGGGTCATACGAGGATACGTCCTCCGTGGGGCTGAAGACCTCCTCAATATAGCCCAAGCTCGACAAAAAGCCTTTACCACCGAAGTTCAAGAAGGCGCCCGAGCAGAAATCATTCTCGTCGATAACAAGCGCATTCTTGTCGAACGCCAACTCTTGGTAAACCAAGCGCAACTGGACTTCGATAACGCCGCACAGGTTCTCTCTCTATTTTATCGCTCACAAAAGTCAGGAGCACCCATTGTCGCCTCTGAGAAACAACATCCTAAGGAGTTAATGTATCCAGAAGTTTATTCTGCTAGTCAAAAGAAGAAAGACCTCCTCCGTATTCGCACCACTCACCCCGAACTCAAAACAGTCGAGTTATTGAAGCGTAAGGCCAATATAGATCTCGAACTCGCCCAAAATAATAAAAAGCCCGATCTCAGCTTTGTCCTTGAGATGAATCGTAATATCTACGGAGATGTTCCAAAGGACATCGAAGAGACCGAACTAGAAGCTCTCATAAAGTTCACCATTCCCATTGGCCAAAACGAAGCCAAAGGTGCGGAACGAGCAGCTAAGGCACAACTAGAGCAACTAGCATTACGCAAGACTTTCGTCAAAGACCAACTAGCCAGTAACCTCGAAGTCACCTACGCCGCTCTAAAAAACGCATTTAAGGCCATCACTCTCAACCAAGAAAACGAGACCCTCGCGCAACAACTACTGGATGCGGAAAACAATAAATTCAATCTCGGAGCCAGCACCCTGCTCAACCTTCAATTAAGAGAACAAACCCTCCTCAGCGCCAAGCTCTCTACCCTCAATAGTATCGGCACATACTACAGCACCTATGCCGCCTACCTTAAGGCCGCCGCCATAGACCTGAAGGGTAAAGGTGTTACAAGCGCCATCGCACTCTAAGATTGCATTGACACTTCTACCCCTTCATTAGAGCAAGGAGGGATGTGGCCAAGTAGAGTTTTCTGAGGCTTTCAATCAGATAGGATAGCTTCAAATTTGCTTTCTAACCTTCCTTAAGTTGTTCACCAAGGGAAGGAAGTTGGGAGGGTCTTTTATGCATAAAAATTTTCAACGTTCTATGCCTGCCCCCGATGTGATGAAATCT
>CAYUKP010000041.1:1558-6076 GCA_964445335.1 uncultured Verrucomicrobiales bacterium | reverse complement strand
TTTTATGCATAAAAATTTTCAACGTTCTATGCCTGCCCCCGATGTGATGAAATCTATCGTCGTAAACGTGAAAGAGAATATAAGGGGTATGAGCGTAAACGAGAAAGGTAGCCTTTCACGCGCACGTTCTAAGCTTGACCAAAATTTAAAATGTCCTCAATAGTTTTATTTGGCTCGTAAAAGCTCTTCTCAAAGAGAAAACACAGCTCTTAATTATGATATAATACAGTGAAAGGATGGATTATTTATAGCGATAGTGCAACACAACTAAGACCCGAAGCATATGAGATACATCGCTTATTAGAGGAGGCGGAAAAATATGGTATCAGCCTTGAGGTTTTTAGCCCTAATCAATTCGACTTGATCGTGACCAGAGAAGACGAGCGTAGCATTTTAATTGATTCAGAAAGAAGAGAGCTTCCAGATTTCGTCATTCCCAGAATGGGTTCCGGAACGACGTATTTTACTTTAGCAGTTTTACGGCATATGGAGCGATTGGGGATTCACGTTGTTAATTCTCCAAACAGTATCGAAACGGTAAAGGATAAGCTCTTTTCTCACCAGATACTTGCGAAGAATAACCTTCCTGTTCCTAAGACTATGTTGGTTAAATTTCCAGTAAACATTGATTTAGTGGAGAATAGTCTAGGGTTTCCAGTAGTCGTCAAGACGCTTTCAGGATCACAAGGTAGTGGTGTGTTCCTTGCTGAAAATAAAAGGACTTTTGATGACCTTATGCAACTCATTGAGGCAACGAATAAGACAGCGAATGTCATTCTTCAGGAGTATGTGAAGAGTAGTAAGGGTATGGATTTGCGAGTATTTACACTAGGAGGCAGAGCGATTGCTTGTTTCAAAAGAGTAAATAATGAAGGTGGATTTAAGGCGAATTTCTCCGCTGGAGGAAGTGTAGAGCCGTATGAGATCACACCGGAGATAGAATGGCTAGCCACGCAAACCTCAAATACTCTCAACCTAGATATGGCTGGAATTGATCTTCTCTTTGATGAAGATCACTTCAAAATCTGTGAAGCCAATTCTTCACCGGGTTTTGAAGGCTTGGAAAAAGCGTGTGATATGAGTATTCCAAAAGAAATCTTTCACTACCTCCGCATTAGGCTTGGACTTTTTTCAAATACTAAAAATGTAGAACTTGCAAAACAACAGCAAGGCGAAGGAAGCGATCCACCTCAAAGATAAGATGTGCCGTTTTATTGTGTATAAAGGGGAGGAAACAAGCCCATCTCATCTTCTCTACCACACCCAACATTCACTCATTACACAAAGCCTCTCAAGTGAATACAGAAAGAATCCAGTGAATGGTGATGGGTTTGGGGTAGCATGGTATCCACTACATGAGGATATTGAAGCAGGAGTATTTACCTCTGTAGAGCCTGCATGGAGCAACAAGAATCTTCGTATGATTGCCTCTAAGGTCAGAACCAAGCATTATTTTGCTCATGTGAGAGATGCCTCTGTTGGAATGCCAGTTACCCAAACCAATTGTCACCCATTTCATTATGGAAAATACACCTTTATGCATAATGGAAAGATTGGAGAATTTTCACGATTAAAAAGAGCGATTCAAAATAGGCTTTCAGACAACTCTTTTAATATGATCACAGGGAACACTGATTCGGAGCATATATTTGCTCTGATTATGGAGACTCTTCAGCGTGATCAAAATGCTGAAGCTAATAAAATAATGGAGGCTATAACTCAAGCCATCCATACCATAAAATCATTACAAAAAGAGTATAGCGTGGCAGAACCTGCGACCCTTAATTTAGCACTTTCGAATGGAGAGATTACGATATGTTCTCGATATGTTACATGTCCTAATCATTCCCCAGCTTCTTTATTTTATGGAAAAGGAAATGCTACTTTACGTGATGGTGAGATGCATTATTCAAAACAAAACCTGACCTCAGCACAGTCTGTAATTGTGTGTTCAGAACCATTAAATGATGATGATCACTATTGGCAGGAAATTCCCAGAAATCATTCTATTGTAATCAATAGAATGAATGAAGTAACAATAAGTAAAATAGAGTAATATTAACCTTCTATTATGGAGCTCCTCTTTTTCCTTTGCTCCTCCTAGCTATGGTTTATGGCTTTTTTGTGGTAGCTCGGAGCACATTTTGGGGAAGTTCAGGGTATAAAACGCTCATATACAAGATCCCAATTGTTGATTCATTTCCACTGTTTAGGAAATAAATCGTTAGTTACTTCCCCCTAATACGGTGTATTTTTCTTTGCCAAGTCTGAATAGAGTCCTTGCTTCTTCAGAAGTTCCTCATGAGTCCCCGACTCAACAACCTGCCCGCGCTCTAGGACATAAATACAATCCGCCTTCTGCACAGTAGTCAAGCGGTGGGCAATGACAATCGCGGTGCGGTCTTTCAGTAGCTCATTGAGGGCGTTTTGGATCAGCTCTTCAGTTTCATTATCAACCGATGCCGTGGCTTCATCAAGGATTAGCAACGGTGGATTCTTAAGAATAGCTCGGGCAATGGCCAAACGTTGTTGCTCCCCTCCTGAGAGCTTGACTCCTCGTTCTCCGACGTTGGTGTGGAGACCTTCAGGTAAACGCTTCACAAAGGATGATGCCTGCGCCGCCTCTAGTGCCTGCCACACCTCTTGTTCAGAAGCCTCAGGCTTAGCGATCCTCATATTGTCCATCACGGACCCATTGAAGAGAAAGTTGTCCTGCGACACATATCCAATCGCAGAGCGTAACGATTGCTTATTGTAATCCACGATATTTACCCCATCCATCGTGATCGAACCATCTGAGATTTCATAAAACCTACTCAAAAGGTTTACAACGGTAGACTTCCCTGCTCCCGTGGGTCCGACCAAAGCTACCGTGTGACCTGCAGGAACTTCTAAGTCTAAACGGGACAATGTCTGTTGGTCTCCGTATGAGAAGCTGACATTAGTAAATGAAACAGCTCCCTTTACTGGAGCTTTAAGGCTAGCCCCATCTTTCATCCCCACTTCCTCTGGAGCATCTAGAATTTCAAAGACCCGATCCGCCGCCGCCTTAGAGGACAGCGCCATCTGATTGATATAATGCAACTTATTAATCGGTTCATAAAAGGAATAGAGGAGGAAGAAAACCCCGACAAACGCCTCCAACTCCAGACTACCGTCCATAACACGGTGCCCACCTTGCCAAAGAACCAAGGTAAACCCTAACATAGATAAGAGCGCCATCCCTGGCGAATACCCCGCCCACCAAGACATGACCTTTAGGTTCGCCTTACGTAACCGATTGGAATGCGCGTTAAACCTCTCCCACTGCCCCGCTTCTGCCGTAAAGGATTTAATCTGCCGGATACCTGCAATATTGTCATGCAAAAGGGCATTCATCTCACTAGACGCCTCCCTCGGTTCCTTGTATCGCTTACTAGCATTGCGTGTGTAAAACCATGCTCCTAAGAGTAAAAACGGAATCGGAAAGGACGCCCATAAACCAACCGATAGGTTCTGATAATAAATCCACCCTCCTATGATAAAAATTTGAGACAGAGCCATCAACCCTTGTTCGACCCCATCGATCAAGACACGCTCCATCGCTGTAACATCTTCCGTGACACGTGTCATGACATCTCCAGTCCTGCGTCCATCAAACCACTTGACTGGAAGACGCTGAATCCTCTGATAGAGGTCCGATCGAATATCAAAGATGACTCGTTGCTCGAAGTTATTATTAATGACAATCCTCGCAGAGTTTAAGCCCTCCTTGAGGACAAACCCAATAAGGGTCAACAATACCAAAGGGCCAAAACGCTCATAGTCTTTATTAGGAATAACCTCTCCTATGACATTCTTCAAGACCTCAGGAAACACGAGAACACACGAGACTGAAGCGACAGCACAGAACAACTGTGTCGCAAACATCAAGCGATAACGTTTAAGGTATAAGAGAACTCTCCATACAGATTTCATAGTGCATTACTCAGCCACGAAAGGCGAGTTAGCAACGGAAAAATGATAGAGAACCTGAGAGTATGCGATGAACTTTATAATACAGAATCAGTGGAGATCTCAGGTTAGAAAATGCTAGACTCTCATAATACGCTTCTCAATTCGGGTCGTTACCGTCTTGTTCGCATCATTAGGTGAGCCGAAGTAAATGTTTACTAATAAGCCTACACTGACCATGGCAAAAATAAGGTTCGAACCTCCATAACTCACAAAGGGTAATGGGAGTCCCGTGTTGGGTAACATTGCCGTCGTCACCGCAATATTCATCGCTGCTGGGATGACTAAGTTTGCTGTTAAGCCGACCGCCATGAGCGCCGCAAAATGACTTTTGCTACGACTCGCAATAAGGATGCCCGCTATTGCGATCAAGACAAAGGCTAAAATCACACCCAATGTAGCAACCAATCCCAACTCTTCTCCAATAATAGGGTAAATAAAGTCCGTGTGGGCAAACGGCAGATACCCGTGCTTTTCTGCTCCATTTCCTAATCCCACCCCCTGAACTCCTCCAGAAGCAAAGGC
>CAYUKP010000041.1:0-1458 GCA_964445335.1 uncultured Verrucomicrobiales bacterium | reverse complement strand
GTCTCACAAAACACCAAGAGGGAAGGAACTGCCAAGATAGTTAAAGGAAAAACAAATCCTTTCCAAAAGCTACCAGCCTTTAGTTGGTGCTTCGTCATCCACCCTGCCATCATAACAATACAGGCGATCTTGGCTGGCTCAGAAGGTTGAAACTGCCCTAGTAAGGGCATCTTAATCCAACGAGAGGCTCCATTCACAGTCACCTGAATCCCAGGCACATAACAGAGTGATAACACTGCACAGGCACATAACAGCCAAAACCAATAAAACCGCTCGAATAAATGAAGAGGCACTTTCGCACTAATCAAGGCACCAATAAGCCCTATCCCTAAAAAGAACATTTGCTTTTTCACATGTGAATACGCCATATGCTCAGGCTCAGCCCACGGGCTAGTCGAGGCCAACATCACAAGACCCAAACCAATCAGAGCTATCGAGGAAAACAGGAGCAGAAATAAGCTATATCGGCTAAAAGTAGGCATGATAGAAAAAGGGAATATGTCTGTCCTACCAACCCCACTCTCTTAGAGCAAGCGCTCTTATTCTCTTCTTTACAAAGGCTCCCCGATCTAGGATGTATCCTCCCCTCTAATGCAGGCTCTAAAACTTTTTCTAAGTTGCGCTCTACTCTCTTTAATTGCCACCTTCTTTTACTCTCTAGGCAGCCTGAAGTCTGAGCTAATATCCATGACTAACAAAAAGGCGACCTTACAAAAAGAGATCGAGACTCTCTCTTCCCAGCCTCTGAGGCCACAAATGCCTCTACCCTCCCTAGCCCCCATTATACACAGCCCTGCTTTAGGTTACATCAACACCTACTTCCCTGAAGACCGGTTTGTCTCCATTGACCTCCTCCCCGATACAAACATCCAACCTCATACAAGGCTGTTAATCACAAGAGACAATCAAGCTATCGGACAAGTGATGGTCTCAACAATCGAAAAACTCACAGCCGTCGCTGACACCTTAGATTATACTTTTGAACAGTCTCCTATTCATATTCTCCCAAAAGATACCCTTGTTATCCCGCCATCCCAAGAGACAAACTAGCTCCCCTTGCATGTAAAAAATACATTTAAATGATTTATTCCGGAAATTTTTACCGTATTTTTAACTCGATTAAATATACACACCAATCATAAAAAAGACGCAAACAACTCAATTTAAAAGAGTTACAACAAAAAACATTAATTTGGCACCAACATAGCTCTATTAATAGTAACTTTAACTCTTACAAAACATGACAAATACTAAATCTAACTCAATCGTTGCTAAAATCACTTGTTCACTTCTCGTATTAGCTGCAATCGTTGGATTAACTCAAGTATTTGGTTCAAACTACGCTAACGAATACACGTTTGATGAAACCCTTTCAATGAGCGAGCAAGGTCAAATCGAGCACCTCATCAATTCAACAGACGCGGTTGCTAGCACTTCTGTTGAGTTTCTTCTCACAAA
>CAYUKP010000040.1:7419-12068 GCA_964445335.1 uncultured Verrucomicrobiales bacterium | reverse complement strand
TGTTTTTTCTAAATTCGTTGTGCCGCTCCTATAGTATAAACAGATGATCCCTCTACAAATACGCCTAGAGTCTCATACAATTTAAAGTATTACACTAAGCCGTAGATCATTACGGCACCAACCTTTAACCCATTCTCATGAGCTAAAGATGTAAAACATCGGTATCGAAAAGAAAAGAGGCCAACCCTCTTCTTTTATGGAATTTGTGAGGCAATACTGAATCCCCGCAATCTCTCCCCCACAATACCTTACTTCTACTCCATATCCCCATCCAGCTCTAGCAAAGGATTAAGAATGAGATTCCAAGCCAACCTCGTAATACCCGTTTCAAATTGGCTAATAGTGGCATTATTCCACCCCGGCAGATTAAGGTCATTTTTCTGAATAACGTCTTGCTTGTGCAGAATATTATAAAGAGAGGCTACAAGATCATTAATCTCTACTGTATCTGGTATATCTCCTACAAACTCTTGTTCTTTCACAATAAGTCGTACTTGAAGGTCTGCATCTGAGTCAAAGCTCACAGCACATTTAGCCAATCCTCCACTACTTCGTCTCAGAATAGTTTGCAACTGTAAGGTCAAAACCTTTTGCTGTTCAGGGGCGATTTCGACTCCTTCTATGACAACTTTAACTGGTTGTTCCGAGTACACATCTCCAACACATAGCCTAAGGGTTGCAAGATATGAACTCATTTCCTCTGCGACATCGCTTTTGTCATTCAAGCCCAACTGTGCGTTTTCTAAAATCCTTTCACCAGTCAGGTAGGCCGCTTCCATTGAGCCTTTCTTTTTATAATTAGCAAAGGTTTCTAAGGCGCTTTCCTCATCAAATCTCAGTGATTTAAAACCGTTAAGGTTCTGAGTAGACATAGGGGCATCCCCTTTAGGGATTCTGATTAAACTAGGTTTTGGAGGGCCTACGGTCGGAGATCTTAGCTGGAGCGCCGTATTAACCTTTTCGCCACTCTCTGGAAAGAAATTCATATCCTTCGTACGCACGTACCATACGCTGCCAGTTGCTACAAACATACTCAAAACACATAATGACCAATGAACCCGCATTGCAGGCTTGTATCGTGAGAATCAAAAATCGTCAAAAATAAGTTGCGATGATTTTTAAGGATTTTAACCTGACAAATGATTGTTCATACTCTGAAACAAACACAGGTTCTCCCTCTAACAATGTCCGAGGCTTGGAAGTTCTTTTCTACCCCTCGAAATCTCGACTCCATTACCCCTGATGATATTGGGTTCAAGATTACATACCTTCCCTCAGAAAAGATGTATGCAGGACAGATCATCACATATAAAGTCATGATTATTCCTGGCATTTGGGTGCCTTGGGTCACGGAGATCACCCATGTCGACGAAGGTAAAAGCTTCGTAGATCAACAACTCTCAGGCCCCTATAAACTCTGGCACCACCTCCATACCTTTGAGCCTCATCCAGAGGGAGTTCTCATGACAGACCTTGTTCACTACTCCATCGGGTTCTCAATATTAGGCGAAATTCCACACAAGGTTTTTGTAGAGAGAAAGTTACAACACATATTCAACTCTCGAAAGGAATTGCTCAATCAAATGTTTAACTCGTAGCCCCGCTCTAGAGCAACCAACACAGTTAATTCACTACAACTGTGTTGAAATGTATCAACTCATGTAAACAGTAGGTTCGGCGCACCTTATGCTAGCTTGGCTGCTCGGCCTTCATCGATCAAAGACCAAAACTGCTTACTCCCTGCAAGCTCGTCATCCTCATTAGTCATCGGAAGGTTCGAACGAAAGAGGAAGTCTCCAAAGGTGTTCTTACTCAACACGCGATGAACAACGACCCTCTCAGACTCTACTTCAAAGTAAACACGATGATCTCCACATCGAAACCTTTGCAATGTCTTACCGTCACGAGCAATTGTTCCAAACCTATCGTCTGAATCATCAGCCAAAATATCAGCATCTACCTTAAACTTATCCAGTAATTCAAGCTGGGTAAGAGTGTCGAGCTTTGAAAGTTCAGCTGCGCTTATCGAATTAAAAACAATTTGGAACATAAGTATTATACAAATATGATTGATGAGGACGTTAGTCTAACACTTCCTATGTTAATTAGACGTTAAACTAAACCTTTTATTTCATCAGAGTTCTTAATCCGTGTGAGCAGGAACCATAATAATTTTTTCGACAGGCTTTTGAACCTTAATTTGTTCTCCTTGTTCATTAGTGACAAGGTAGGTTTCCATAGAGATGACTTTCATCGCTCTATAATATTGATTAGAGGAGCGGTGAGGCACAATCCCGCGATCTTCGGCTCCCACAACCTGACTATTTAAGCTCACATTAACAAGGTCACCATTTGCAATGGGTTGACTCGAAAAGCTTGAGGGTACTTTAGATACAGGTGCATTCGCTACAGCTTGTTGTTCTGGAGCATCACCACCAAACGCTAAAAAACCTGCTAATACCCCCATAATAGCGACAGCTGCTGCAGAAGCATACCATCGTATGGGGAAGGGTGTCTTCTTTTGGTTCGAAGCCACAGGAAACTCAATCACTTTTTCTTTGAGAACCTGAGATTCGGCTTCTTCAATCGCATTTGTGAACCGATCAAGTTGCTGCGAGGTGAGAGGTTTGGGCATCGCGTCCTGTAACGCAACCTCCAAGGGAAGGTTCACCAGACTCTCTAGAAACTCGGGACGCAGAGGCTTGGCTGTAAAGGCTTGGAGCTCCTCTTCTGATATTTTTTCCAAGACCTCGTCTTGAAAGCGTTCCGAAACCGGATGAGGGGTGTATTGCAGAAGTCCGCCAGCAAAGGCATTTAACTCTAACTGTTCTAGAAGACTGGGTGTAAGTGTCGCAGGAGCCACTTCGCGAAGCTCTTTCACAAAGTCTTTTTCTTCTTCCTCGGTCATAGGCTTATAACTCACCCTCCTGTTTTAGTTGCTCCAATCTCTTTCTTAAGGCTTCTAGACCATAACGATAACGCGAGGCAGCGGTATTTAAGGAAATATCTAAGGCTTCTCCAATCTGAGCAAAGGTTTGTTCGCCCCATATTTTCATAATCACTACTTCGGAGAACTTATCAGGGAGTTCCTGCAAAGCCTTCTGTAAAATATCCGCTTTCTCAGCTTGGGCTCCTTGACTCTCAAACCATGGATCGACACTTACCGTTTGTAAGGTGCTCTTGTCTTCTACAACGATTTGCTCTCTACGACCTCGACGGTCTTTCTTACGTCCTAGATCGATCGCCTCTCTTCTCAGCTGAGTATAGAGATATGGCAACCAAGCCTCTTGACCACCATTAAACTGATGAGTAGAAATCTTCTTTGAGAGCTTAAGTAAAGCTTCTTGCAAAATGTCTTCAGCGTCTTGGTCGCTTCTTGTTTGCTGTCTCGCAAATAGTAACAACTTTGCTCCATGAGTTTCTAACCACTCCCTCCAAGAAAGCTCCTTATGCTTTGAAATATCTACTTCTACTGCGTTCACTATATCTTATTCTTTATTAGATAAGCGCCCCATACTGGAGAATTTATCTAATAACTCCCCATGTTTATACAAACCACCTTTCTAGACACGGCGGTCATACGAACTAAAACAACATCCATGTTATCACAAAAGAAGGCTGGGGATATCCCAGCCTTCTTTTCCTTTAATAGGGGTCTTAGTTAAAAATCGTCTTAACTCTCTGAACCGTACTTTTTCATATTCTTCACTACACCGCGATACATTTTAGCACAGTGACTAAAGCCTCTACGGCCTCTGAGAAGACGCTCACTTCTCTTCCAATCTCCCATTTTAATAATCTCCAACTCTGTGTTACGAGTTCCCCACTTTCTCATAAGCTTGAGAGTAGGGTGATAAATATCTACTGTGTTTGTCCCTACAAGAGCTGAACCATAATCATCAACTACATATGTATGAGGTAAACCTTTCAACTTAAAGGTTGTTCCCAATGGGTATCTGGACCAATCCGCAGCAGCACTTCGAATCTTACCGTATTTTAAGACTGTGCCAGCAGCATTGAGATTTCCTTCCGCACCAGGTTCGTTTTCTTGGTCAGAATAAGCAGTAGTGCGGACATAGCGCTTGGTATCTGTTATAGCATACGTAGGCGAACCATATTTATCTTTTTGATTATACAGAGAGGAGGGTAAAGAGGCTTTATTTGCAGGTGAGGGATAAAAAGTGTTATATTTTTTCGGAGTTTGAACAACAGCTTCTTTTTTAAGATCAGAACAACTAGCGGATGAGAAAACTAAAACTCCCGAAACAAATATAGATAATACACTTTTCATATTTTATTTTTACAAATCAGGCCGCGACAACCTTCAACTCCTGTAAAGAGGCTTAACTCAACGAAGGCAAGAAAATTCTTTCAGGTTTCTTCATTTTTTCTGTTATTTCGTATAATAAGTGTCTCAATTTATAAAAAAGTAGAAAAACTCTCTACACCTTTGTTTAAATAGGTTAAGTAATTGCAAAATATTTCTTAAAGCCTATGTCACAATTCCTCATTGCCCCTGCCCTGAAGACGGGATGTAAAGACATCGATGTTGTCAAAGAAGCTGTCCATACAGCAAACCAGATTCAGCATTCCGCCATCGATAGCATCTTAGATTCTGAAGCTGTCGATGAAGAACGTTACATGGAAGA
>CAYUKP010000040.1:0-7319 GCA_964445335.1 uncultured Verrucomicrobiales bacterium | reverse complement strand
AAGCTCATTGACATTGCCGTCCCCGAAAACATCAAGGCGCTCCAAAGCTCTGTTATTGCGCGACTTAAGATCATGTCACGCCTTGACATCGCCGAAAAGAGATTACCTCAGGATGGTCGGATCAACCTCTCTCTCGAAGGCCGAGGAATTGACGTTCGTGTAGCGACTGTTCCAACCGTAGAAGGAGAAAGTGTTTCGTTACGTTTACTCAACCCCGAAAAGTTCAATATCGAAATGTTAGGAATGGAGTCGTTTGTTCTCGACCCCATCATGAAGCTTTTGAGTTTGTCGAATGGTATTATTCTCATCACAGGGCCGACAGGTTCAGGTAAGTCAACCTCTCTTTACTCTTTCCTCAGTCACCTCAATACGCCTGACACGAGGATTGTGACGGTAGAGGACCCGGTGGAGAACAAGCTCGATGGAGTCATGCAAATCGCGGTAAAATCAGACATTGGCCTCACCTTTGCTAGTGCCTTACGCTCGATTCTGCGTGCCGACCCTAACATCGTTATGTTAGGGGAGATTCGTGACCTGGAGACCGCCGAGATCGCTGTTAGAGCCTCTTTGACAGGTCACCTAGTATTTTCCACCTTACACACTAATAATGCTCTCGGAGGGATCGGACGACTCATTGATATGGGTATCGAACCATTCCTACTCTCTGCCTCAGTGCGAGCCTTTCTTGCTCAACGTCTCGTGAGACGACTCTGCAAACATTGTAAGGAGCCTTACACCATTTCTCCCGAAGAACGCGAGAGACTCGAAATCCCAAGCATACATAGCGGCAAAGCCTGGCGTCCAGTAGGCTGTGATAAATGCCGTAACACAGGGTTTTCAGGTCGATTAGCAATTTATGAAGTTGCTGTTATTACTGAAACCATGGAGCGCCTCATTCCAAAAAACCCATCCATGGAACAACTCAAGGAACAGGCATTAAAAGACGGCTTTGTGTCGATGCGTGAATATGGCTGGTACAAAGTAGAGCAAGGTTTGACAACTGTAGAGGAAATTGTTGCAGCTACTGCAACTGACGCAGGAGGAGAATAACCCTTTAGATTATTTTAGAACATATGCCTAATTTTTCCTACATCGCTCTTGATACGAAAGGTAAGAAAACCTCAGGAACGCTCGTCGCTGGAGACCGAGGGGAAGCTCTCAGGCTCCTAGATAAAAAGGGGCTCAGGCCAACAAAGCTCAAAGCAGAAAGCGATGCTGCAAAATCTAAAAAGAGAGCCAAATCAGGAGAAAAGCCATCTAAAGCCTCACAAAGCAAAGAACCTAAAGTTCGCAAAAAGCGCCCCTTTGAAAAGGCCGATCCTAGTGATTCGGACGGCCCCCTCAAGCTTAAAAAATCAGAGGTCATCATGTTTACCGAAGAGTTATCAGACATGTTAGCCGCAGGCTTACAGCTGGAACCAGCCTTACGGTCTATGGAAAACCGCCAACAAAAAGGAAACCTTCAACTCGTTTCCCAAAGGGTGAGATCGTTTGTTCGAGATGGAAACCCGTTTTCTGTTGCCCTAAAAGCCGTTAGCCCATCCTTTGGGCCTCTCTATACAAGTATGGCCGCTGCAGGAGAAGCATCTGGAGCTCTCGATACCATCCTCAAGCGCCAAGCACATTACTTAAAGACCCTTGGCGAACTACAGAGTAAGGTAACCCTCGCCCTCATCTACCCTGCATTCCTTATTCTTGCAGGGGTCGGGGTAGCGTTCATCTTTGTTACGAAGCTCATTCCTCAACTCACAACCCTACTGACAAGCACACCAGGTGCGAAAGTCCCTAAAGGAGCACAATTACTCATTTCGGCGTCAGACTTTCTCTCTCAGTGGTGGTGGCTCTTTCTTGCCATATTTATTGTTGCGGGTCTCTCGTTTAAAATCTGGAAGGATGTTGAGGCAAACAAACCTGTTTGGGACAAAACAAAGCTCCAACTCCCTCTCACAGGAAGAGTTGTAGCTGATCGATTTTATGTACAATTTCTCGAAACTATGTCAAACCTTGTCGGTAACGGCCTTACGCTTCTCAAGTCGTTAGAACTCACTAGGGATGCGACCCAAAACCTCTACTTAAAAGAACAACTTGAAAAGGTCATTGATCTCGTAGGTGACGGACGCTCGCTATCCAATTCATTGGTGAGAACAGGCTCCTTCCCAGACTTATTGATTGATATGGTTTCTGTTGGTGAACAAACGGGGCAAATCGACGTCGCCTTAGCAAAGGCTGCGGAACGTTATGATAAAGAGCTAAACAATTCACTTCAACGCGTCATGGCTCTAATTATGCCTGCGGTTTTAATTGTCATGGCCTTCCTCATTGGAGCGATGGCCTACCTCATGCTAACCTCTATTTTCCAAACCATTCAAGCCCTTGGATAGAAAAATTAAAAAGAATCGTTGCATAGAGACAACTTTTCTTTCTTAACACCTTCGAACGTATAATCTATGAAATCACACATTTTAGTTGCAGGAGGAGCCGGTTACATCGGTTCGCACACCGTGCGAGCTTTAGTAAAGTCTGGATTCAAAGTCACAGTTCTTGACAGTTTAGAGCACGGTCACCGTGCCGCCATCGTAGACCAAGGTGTTGACCTCGTTGTCTCTGATATGGGTGATGCCGAAGCTATGGAGGAGCTCTTCTCCTCGAATAGCTTTGACGCTGTCATCAACTTCGCTGGGTATGTCAATGTTGGAGAATCAGTAAAAGACCCTCTCAAGTATTATCACAACAATGTTGGAAACTCGATTATCTTCCTCCAAGCCATGCAAAACGCAGGCGTGAAGAATCTCGTCTTTTCTTCTACTTGTGCAACCTATGGGGTGATCGATACCCTCCCGATCTCAGAACAAGAATCACAGGCTCCTATTAACTCGTATGGGCGAAGCAAATTAATGTTTGAGCACATCTTAAATGATTGTGAGACCGCTTGGGGGCTCAAAAGCGTTTGTTTACGCTATTTCAATGCATGTGGCGCATCTCAAGACAGCTTAATCGGAGAGGATCACACCCCAGAAACTCACCTCATCCCACTTGTCCTGCAAGCCGCTAAAGGGATCAGAGAGAATATTACAGTCTTTGGGACAGACTACCCGACCCCTGACGGAACGTGCATCAGAGACTATGTCCATGTAAATGATCTAGCTGACGCTCACATTAAAGCCGTCGAAAGGCTATTGGATGGAGGAGAGTCTCTCAAGTGCAACTTAGGGACAGGCCAAGGGTTTAGTGTAAACGAGATTATCCAAGTCGCCAAAAGAATCACCGAATGTGATATCCCTGTTGTCTATGGCGAGCGTCGTGAAGGAGATCCTCCTGAGCTCGTCGCAAACCCAACCCTAGCAAATACTGAGCTTCAGTGGACACCTCAAAGCAGTAGTATTGAAAATATCGTCCAAACTGCATGGAACTGGATGCAAAATAACGACGGACGCTACCCGTCTACTAGACCATCGTTCCACAAGGCGCACGGCGGTATCTTTAGTTAATGACCTTGAGCCGCTTCTTGCAGGCGAGGATAGAGGTTTTGCATTCTTTCATCGGAAAGCTTCGACCCATCCTCCTCTGTAATCTGAAAGGTATCAATCGCAGTATTACGCTCCGTCATAATACGTGCACCTACGGTAACTAACGAGTTCTGAGCAAATAGGTTAAGTAGGTCATGTAAAAGCCCTATTCGATCTGTTGCTTGCACCTCCACCAAGGTATAGCCACTCCCCTCCTGATTAGTCAGAGAAACCACTGGAGCACGTTCAATTTCTACAGGCTTATCAAAATAGGAAGTGGTTTGCTTCAAATACTTCTGAGGATTGTAAGTAGATTTCTTATTCAACTTATAGATCATCGCTACCACTTCCATCTGCAAGATATCATCTACTACTGCTTCTTGCTCATCCGTGCAGACTCTAAACAAATCTAGCGCAATCCCATCGGACCGTGTATGCACATTTGCCGAAAGGATATTAATCTTTTTACTCGCCATCGCACAGCAAATCGACGCCAGTAAATTAAGCTTATCCACTGCGACAATACACACCTCTGAGTGTCCAAGTTTTTCGTACTCAGTCCACTGAACTGCCGCCTCAAAAGGGGTATTGGGACGACGCTTTTTACGGTTCTCATACTGCCAAATTGCGCGCACATGCACCGCAATTGTATCCCATTCTCGGTAACGAAAGTAAGCCACTGGCATCTCTCTGAAGTGCCCATCCACTGTTTCATGAAACTTTTCATCTAGCTCCGCCAGAACCGCCATCTTCTGATCTTCTATAATATTTGCAATATACGGCCCCGTTTCACCATTAGAAAGCTCCATCGCATGCTTAGCACGACGATACAGCGTCGTTATCGAGAGTTCCTTAAATCCACTCCATCCATCTGGATTCGTACCTTGAGAGTCACAATAGGTAAAGACAAGTAGAGCCTCCAATCGATCGAGTGTCTTCATCTGCTTACAGAACTCAGCCACCACCTCTGGATCATCCGTATCTTGCTTAGTTGCGACATTGAAGAACGTTAAATGGTGCTCAACTAGGAAGCATAACAACTGTTTATGCTCTCCCGTAATGTCTACCCGACGACAAAAATCTAGGGTCAAGGCATTTGACCCATCTACATGATCATCAGTATTCAAAGCCCGTCCCGTATCATGCAACAACAATGCCATGTATAAAATCAGGGGGTCTTCCATCTTACGAAAGAGCTCACCATACAACTGATACTCCTCCCCTTCCTCGGTAGCGACCCTATCTAACCAATCAATACACCGAAGCGTATGCTCATCTGCGGAAAACCGATGAAAAAACTCATGCTGCACAAGACAATCTAAGGCTCCAAACTCAGGAAACAAAGCTCCCAAAAGCCCCATTCTATGCATCTCCCTCAATACAGGCCCGACTCGACCTCTCATCCCAAAGATCGTTTTCAATGTCTCCCTATTGGTGACCGAATAGCGAAACCCCTTATCCACAATATGTAGGTTTTCCGTCATGATCATCTTAAGCGCAGGAGAGAGTAACAACCCATAATTTTGACAATGCCAGAAGGCGCGTAACAACCGAGTTCGATCCTTTTCAAAGACATCTTCCCCACGAGCATAGAGTAATCCATCCTTTGAGAAGAACCCGTCAAACTTCTTCACCTTCTCCCTCTCGGCTTTCACCCAAGGTAACCAAGTCGTTAAGGAGCGCTTCTGAAAGGAACTCATTTCAATCTTCAAATACTCAAAGACCTCCATCACGCGATCATGCAGACTCTTAGCATGCTTGTAATAGTCCCTCATCAGTCCCTCGATTTTTTCTAGGATCGAGGGGCCACTATAAGAAAAGCTTTCTGCAATCTGTCCTTGCAAACCTAGAGATAACACATTGGTCGCTTTCCCCGTAATAAAATGCATCTCATGCCTCAGGCGCACCAGAAAGTCGATAGAATCCGAGACCTGTCCCGCCATACTTTGATTCATAATCCCCTCCTGTTGCATAAAGTTTATAGAACGCCCCTCAATAGCCGTTTCTGAAAGCCATTGCAGATTATGCCAATCCCTCAACCCTCCGGGGCTTTCCTTAACATTCGGTTCTTGTAGAAAGACGGTGCTGGAATACCTCCTATAGCGTTGCTCCATATCTTTACTCCGCTCATTGAAGAAGTTCTCCTTGTCATTATCTATCGCATCTTTGCGATACTTCACCTTAAACTCCTCAAAGAGAGGCTTATTCCCCACAATGTAGCGCGAGTCCAGTAAAGTGGTGCGAGACAGTGGATCTGCCTTTCCCTCTCTAATGTTTTCCGCAATATTACGAACCGCATGCCCCACCTTTAAATTCAAATCCCACAGTGGGTAAAGGATGAGATTCAGCCCCTCCTTCACCTCGTTAGACAACCTCTGAGATGATTCGCGAGTGAGAAATAATAAATCGAGATCCGACCCTTGAAATAAGGCATTACGCCCATACCCTCCATTGGCCACAATCGCCATGCTCTCTAGTTCTGGATGCCTCTTGCAAGCGACATGATAGAGAATCTCCAGAACCCGATCCATAAGCCCTGATAACTTCTGACTAATCACCCGCCCCTTAGTGCCCGATCGATGCTCTTGTTTGATGATCTCCCTTTGCTCGCGAATCAAAGATTTTAAATACGCGGTCAGGTCCTGTGAAGATAAGCGTTCTAACTCAGAAATAGATTGGGACATCATAAAAGGGTAAAATATGTTCCATATCCTAGCGAATTTTCCTCTCTTACCCAATACCTAATCACTCTTTACCCATTTATCTACCAGATCAGATAAGAAGGAACCTCAAAACAGATTCATTACCCCAAAAACACTCCTATTTTTATTAACTTTTCCACCACGTAATTATAAGAGAAACTCTCATGAAAGAAACACCTTACCTCTTCCAATCCTTCCTTATCATCTTATGGTGGGTGGGGCTGATCACAAGCCCACCTTTCTTTGCAGCGTTTCAGTTTCAAACAATCCCTGACGTTGCTTTTTGGTCTTTTTTCGCTCCTGATATTTTATTAATTGCTATTCTCTCATTTGTCCGAGCCTATCGTCGCCTTCCAGAGTTGGAATATATTATCCTTGGTGCGTTTGCTTACGCTACCCTTTATTGTGTCAACGCCACTGTCTTAACTCACAGTGGTTACCTTCCTACAGGTGTTATGACTGCGGGTCTCTGTTACAACCTTTTCCTATGCTTCTCTCCTGCGCTCTTTCGTACATCTTATACGGGGATTAAAGTCAATCTCGCCAAAACCCTACTTCAGATCTTCTGCATATGGACTCTCACTCTTGGCATCATTCCTTACTTTATCATCGAGGCTTTTGGATCCCTCTCTCTTCCCTCATTCAGACCGACAACCGCCTTAGGCATTCTCATCTTTCTCTCTAACGCAATTTTAGGTCTCTATAGTGCGTATCATATGGTTACAAAGGGGGACGGAACACCCCTTCCTCTGGATCAAACCAACTGCCTTGTGGTTTCTGGCCCCTATAAATATGTCAGAAACCCAATGGCTGTGGCAGGAATCGGCCAATCCCTTGGAATAGCCCTCTTATTTCAATCTCTCCCTCTGGCTCTTTACTCTCTCATCGGGGCATTAGTCTGGCACATTGGCATCAGACCTTTCGAAGAGCATGATCTCACCAAGCGCTTTGGAGCGGATTACCTTCTCTACCGAAAGCACACCTCTTGCTGGATTCCTAAATTAAGGTCTCATGTTTTGAAAAGATGAATGCTAGAAGTTTTTCCAACCCAAAGGCACTTCCCCTCTAAGTTATATCCCCTTAATAGCGCTCAAAGTCCCTCTTAATAAGC
>CAYUKP010000039.1:0-12546 GCA_964445335.1 uncultured Verrucomicrobiales bacterium | reverse complement strand
TTATTAAGGAGTGGTATAGGGTAGTAGATTATATAAAAGATGAGAACAACAGAGACGAGATCCTGTATATCTTATCCTCACGCCTAAAAGTCAGCGGCGAGCAGTGTAAACTTTTTTTAGATGGTGCGTATCTTCTAACTTTAGAAGAAAGTGCTAAAGTTTGGGGAAAGAGGCCTTACCTAGACTCCATTTATGGGTCAACTTACCAAATAAACCAGTTCAATGTTCAATACGAAGCATATGATAAATTGCTCGATGTAGAGAATTACTTAGACTCATCTCTCATGTTTGATTATCTCCAGAATAGAGCTGATAAAGAAAAGTAGTAATTGATAGTATACTTTTTACATGAAGCTCTCTCGAAACCTTACTCTAAAAGAGCGTTTTCTCTGCACGGTTTTCTCATGTGATGGAGAAGTTGATCTACCTGGCTTCAGTGGTAAATCGGTAGAAAAAGCAGGCTTCCTGACTTATGTCATTATTATGAGGTAGTAAGCATTCTACTTCTTCTTGGGTGTCAGAGAGTTTTGTAAAGGTTACATTGGAAGAGAGGTCGGTAGAAACATCTACGCGTATCCAATCCCTTAAGCCTACCGAATATTCGAGGTAATGCTTGGTATCGGTCAAGGAGTTTGGATTACGAATAAAGGTCACCTTTCCTATTCCATCATTTTCTTCAAAACGAGCTGAGAACCCTTTGTTGTATACTGTAGGGGAGTTGCCTAGAGCGTATTCTATCAGGTTTGACATGCCGTCATGGTCTTCGTCATGTTGCGGGTCGGCGGAACTCATATCATGTGTGTCGGCCCAAGAGGTATATGATGAGGAGGTCGGACTCTCTCCAAAGACTCGAAACTCTTGTAAGCTAATCCAATCGCCTGAATAGGTGGGTTCTGCTCCTGTAATGGTGATTTTAATATAACGTCCTGAGGCATTAATCGAATCAATATTGGATTCCCCTTTGAGGTTCTTACTCTGATCCACCACTTCTAAATAAGGTCCTAAGATTCCGTCCGATATGGCAATTGTATAGTTATAGTCTCTCCCTTCATAGGTAATGAGTTCAGAGCTTGCCAGATATTGTGATTCTTCTAAATCAATGATCATACTTTGAGGGAAAAATTCGACCGAATATCGATTCCGAATCTCTCCATCTGTGAGATGGGTTGGAGGGTTATGAGATTGGTCTTCTTGGGCAAAAACTCTCTTGTTTAATGCAAGATTTATCCTGTTATCAGACTCTTCTACCTGAGGTGAGACAGACACCATAAACGTTTCAATGACCTCATCATCCATATTATGCGCATTAAGGAGCGTCATTCCTGCAGTCTTTGCTAGCACCAGTCCATCCGAATTGACTTGGGCAACGGTGAGGTCTGAAGATGTGAATACCACGTCATCGGTCGTTTCGGCAGAAAGATTCAATTGCATTTCTTGGCCTATTGATAAGGAGGCAAAAGGAGAGCTTTGCACCCTTTCTCCAGTCTCTAGAATAAAGTCCGTAAAGGTGACGGACACGGGGCCGTATCCATTGGTTAGTCTATATGCACCAAACTTATAATAAGATTCGCTATCTCCACCCCCTTCTAAGAGGTTTGACCATAAGACGCTGGTGCGGTTCTCATCATAAAGCTCTGCGTATTCGTAGCTCCCATCTACTCCTGCGGTATTGGTCTTAATGTCTAAACAATACCAAGTGTCTAGCTGAATCTCTGTCATACGAAAGTATCCCGCATCATTGTTTGCTTCGGTTGTATCACCTTGCACCCCAAAGACATACCTTTCGCCTTTTCTTCTTACTTGATAAATGGAAAACACTCCCGCAGAGCCAGATTGGTCATCATGACATTGGGCAACGGCGATTTTGTCAAAATTAGTCTCTGCGGAATCGATCTTAAATTTTAACTGCATACGTGTCAGTCCCGAACGCCGGTCATACTTCCATTCTTGTCGTTGGGTCGAACTCGTACTGGAGGTCGAGATACGAAAGGTATATTCACCCGTATTATCACGAGCTCCAGAGGCACTAGGAGTTTGTCCTGTCCCGGATGTATCTTTGACCGGAGTATTTGAAGGATCTTCAGACCACAAAACATCGTGAAAGTCCTGAGCCTGAACTTGGATCAGGATCAGAATTGAGATGAATGTTATGTGGGGAAAGTTCATTTTCTATCTATCTATGTATTCTAGATGAATCTTTATACGGATAAAAGATAAAAATTAGGTGATTGGGGGCGAGTGATTGCTAATGAGTATGAGGGTTTGTTGGAAACTTAAATCGAGTCAGGAAAGCTCTGAAAGTAGAGTGGCAGAAATCTGAGTGTGAAAGTTCTCTTTAAGCATATGTTTGCATGTGCTTTAAACATTTATGATTTCATTAGAAGACTTCACAAAGGTGGAAATGCATAGTGGCGAAATTATTAAAGCCGAGATTAATGAAAAAGCGAGAAAGCCGGCCTATAAGCTTGTGATCGACTTTGGAGAAAGGATAGGGCAGAAGCAGAGTTCTGCTCAACTCTGTGACAACTATACCCCAGAAGAGCTGATCGGAAAGCAGATTATGGCGGTTACGAACTTCCCCCCTATGCGGATTGCAGGCTTTAAGTCTGAGGTCTTAGTGCTGGCTGTAGTATGTGAAGATCATGGAGCCGTTTTGGTGAGTCCCGATAAACCTGTGAGCAAGGGGCAGAGATTGGCCTAGAATGGTAGCATCTACCTACCGTTAAAGGTGTTGTAATATTTCTTGCAGAGGAGTGCAAAGCGCCAGAGTCCGTTGGGTCGTTTGGTTTGGTAGTCTGGATGGGCGAGGAGGGACGCAGCTTTGAGTGGGGGGATGAATTCTCCAGTGTTGGGGTTGAGATAGATCGGGTATTCACACAGGGCGCCATAGGCGAGTTCTTCTATAGTGAGGGTGCGATGACGTCTGTCACAGGTGGAGTGGTCTGAGGTGAGCCCCCATCCTGCATAGAATGGCATGCCGTATGTTGTGACTTTCTTTTGGTGGATTAGAGCCTCAAACCCTACCGTTGAGGTCATGGTGTGGACTTCATCTACGACCTCGACCCAAGAAGTGATGTCTCCCTCTAGGATAATGTGATCACATACTTCTTGTAAGGGCGCGCCCAGAGGGTCACCCTTTCTCAGGCTGGCCATGAGGTCGGGGTGTGGCTTGAAGCAGATAAAGGCGTCTGCATTATTTTCTCTCACGGCTGTGAGGAGTTCGAGATTGCTTTTGAGGCGGGGTGAGCCCAATCGGATCGAGGCATCTGACTCGACTTGTCCCGGGACGAGGATGGTACGTTTTCCGTGAGCTTCTGAAGGGAGTGTGACGGATGCCTTAGGGAAATTGTATTTCGTGAGTTTGTGGCGTCTGACAAACTCCATGAGCTGAACAGACTCACGTTTCTGATCTTCGGTGATTTGAATGGTGTTGAGTAAGTTTTCTAATCGCGATGGAGCTGTGGCATCAAAGTAAATTCCCACGTCATCAAAGGCGAGTGAGAGGGGCGGATTGAAGCTCGCACCAAGTCCTTTCGATCGTAAGAACCCGTCTTCGACTCTGATGATTTGGCCTTCTGTGCCTTGATGGAGCCCCCAGACATATGTCTTATGAGAAGAGGTAGAGACTTCTGATACAAAGCTGCTCTGATTTTTAGGACCTTGGATATAGAGGGAAAAGACGGATTTTTTCCACGGATCACGAGCGACGATGTCACAAGAGCCTTCAAAGGTCGGCCAGTGAGCCTTGTGATAGGAAATATGAGTAATGATAGCGTCTAAGGTGGTCGGCGTGCCGAGGTCTGGATCGTAGTAATGGCAATAGTCCACATAAGCCGCTTCAAAGAGTTCGAGAAGAGTAGCCTGACGTGGGCGCTGTAAGACCTCATGTCGGGTGCGATCTGTCGTGAGTCCCCATCCTGCATAAAACCCCCAACCGTAAGTAATGACAGTGTTGCCATGAATGAGGGCTTCCATGCCCATGAGCGATGTCCCCACATAGACTGTATGACAGAGCTCAAAGCATTGCTTAGGCGGGATTTCGGAAGGAAGGAGAATGACGCGAGGGTGCTGTAGGACGGCCTCGGAGAAGCATGACTTCTTAGCGCGGTGCTTTTGGTCGGGGTGAGTTCTGATGTAAATGGGGCCAGTCGGGTGGTCACGGAGAGCGTCCTCAAACATGGTGGTGAAGTCCTCTGGTTTGATTGCACCATATTCCATAGATGCGTCTCCTTTGGATTGGTCGACGAGGAGGACTCCGGGTTCAAACTGTGAAATGTCTTGCGGGCAGAACCAATTATACTTGGAGATCCCCTCAGCTCGGAAGCGCTCCATCAGAGGGGCTGTCGCAGGTGAGGTTGTGGTTTTCTGGGCAATGAGGTCGATGAGGTCACAGCCTCCAAGGGCATCAAAGATCATGCCCTTGCGATCTACGGAGATCCCATACACTCCGCCTGTATATCCTGGTTTGATGGACCTGACAAAGGCGTCTTCGAATAAGAGAAAATCTTTTCCTGAAGACTTGGCCTTCAAGCCTGATGTCTTGTAGCCCCAACCGGTGTGTTGAGGCGGATGGTCTATGCTCTTGAGATAACGGCAGGTTAACGGGTGGTTTTTGAGTGTTATGCGCTGCCCTTTGAGTGCATTGATAAGCCATTGGAAGATTTGCCCCATAGACCAATCGCTATAATCACGGCTTTCAAGGGAGAAAAGCAAAATAAATGGGTTCTCTCCCTAGGGGCGCCAGTAATGGATACGCTTATGAGCAATAGCTTTCGAAGTTTTCTTGCACCTCCTCAGGTACGTAGTTTCTCCATTCGTCATTTCCTTCGCTAGCCATCTTGAGTAAATCTCGGCCATGATAACGGAGGAGTTCTGGATCGCTCAGCTCAATGGCGTTGACCATATCATTGTCGAGAAAGTGCTTGTAGAGGTGCCTGTATTCTTTAGGAGATTTATACGTGTCAGCGGTCACAGTTGTTTCGCGTCTTTTGTTAAACCAGCTACTGACATAGAGACTGTTACCGTTTTTGAACAAACGTCCAAAGGACTCTAAAACACCACCAGCCAAATCAGTAGACCATTTTTCTTTGAAAAGCTCATGCAGAAGCCCGATGGAAAGAATGATTCCCACGGGCTTTTTGGTGTAAAGACTGAGAACTGAAATCAGGCGGTGGAATTCAGGGCAACGGGAAATAATGACGGTTTTACCTAGCGTTCGTAATGCGTCACAACGGTTCAGGAAGTCCTCGACATCAATGCTCTCGACTTCTTCGCCACGTAACATGTTGGCCATGGAGATCTCGCAGAGTTCTAGGGTTTTCTCTTGATCCTCAGCCGAGAGTTTTTCACTAAACTGTTTGCGGGTTTGCTTGAGGAGCGCCAAATGAATTTTGGTAATCGGACGGAAGCTCCCACGGAGGAGCAAGATTGGTCGGCCGTATAGAGCCTCGGCTGCTTGCACGACTTCTCCTTTTGGGTTAAACATCGCAGTAGTGGTGAGTTTGCTTTTTACCAACTGGAGAGCCGTGATGCGGTTGTCAACGTGCTCGAACCCATACCCTGTGAACTTTAGCATATCGATTTCCACTCTTTTGAGGTCGATATTGTCCACGAGAGATTCCACGAACTGTTTGACATCGTAGGAATAATGGAAGGCTGCGTAGACGAGGTTGAGCCCAACAATTCCAAGGGCTTCCATTTGGTCTACGTTTTTATCATCGAGGAGTCTGACATGTAACATGATGTCAGAAGGAGGTGCTCCTGGGGTTAATTGGTAACGAATCCCCATCCACCCAAAGCATTCCCCGGTGTCCTGATATCCTCTGGCGCGGACGGTGTTACAATACGCAAAAAATTTGGTTCGCTTGCCTCTCTTCTCTCCTAAGCGGTCTTGGAGTTGGGCAAACTCGCGAGACAGCATGGCAACCATGCGCTCTCTAGAAACGTATCGAGAAGCCTTTCCATAAATGAGATCGCTAACGGTCATGTCGTAGGCGGAGATGGACTTCGCCACGGTTCCAGCACTACCTGACGCTCTAAAAAACCAATTCGCTACTTCTTGCCCCGCTCCAATTTCCGCAAAGGTTCCATAAATTGCATCATCTAAGTTTATATCTAAAGCTTTATTTGTATTCGTAAGAGGCGACATTAGTTACGAAATATACTGAATCTAGGTAAAGTTCAACCCCTAGATGAAAAGACCTTGCGTGGTGCAAGGTCTTGGTAAGAGAGGGATTATACGAAGAGGCCGGTAGCCTTTCGGACTCTGGTGAGAACCTCATTTGCTTTGACGCGAGCTTTTTCCGCGCCTTGGTTGAGGATCGCATGGATTTGTGCAGGGTCTTTTTCGAGGATGGCCTTGCGCTCTCTCATTGGGGCAAAGTGATCCCAGTAGGCTTCGTGTAAGCGTTTTTTAAATTCTCCGTATCCGATGCCACCAGCTTCGAAGTCTTGAATCATGGTGGCGACCTCTGGCTCAGAGGCAAAGAGCTTGTAGAGGGCAATGATGGTTGAGCCTTCCACAGGTTTGGGGTCTTCTACAGCAGAGGTGTCGGTGACGATTTTCATCACAGTCTTGCGACAAGCCTTGGTTGCGCCAAACATCGGAATAGTATTGTTGTAGCTCTTGCTCATTTTTTGGCCGTCAATTCCTGGGACTTTTGCGATTTCGCTTCGTATTCTGGGTTCAGGCATTGTGAGGATTCCGTCTCCATAGATCTCATGAATCTTCCCTACTAGGTCACGAGTGACTTCTAAGTGTTGTTTCTGATCTTCTCCGACAGGGACAAGCTCCGCATCATAGAGTAGGATGTCTGCAGCCATCAGGACGGGGTAAGCAAAGAGACCGTGATTCGCTGAGATCCCACGCGCGACCTTGTCTTTATATGAATGGCAACGCTCTAGGAGACCCATCGGGCACACGGCTGAGAGAATCCAAGCCAGTTCGTGCACTTCAGGGATGGAGGATTGCTTGAAGAAGACTGACTTCTCTGGATCTAATCCACAGGCGAGGAAGTCAATGGCGAGGTTCTGCACATTTTCCGATAAGGCTTTTGGGTCTTGTGTGCTTGTCATGGCGTGATAGTCCGCAATGAAGTAATAGGCGTCCCCTTGGTCTTGTAATTCGATGGCAGGTTGGATCGCCCCAAAGTAGTTTCCGATATGTAACGCTCCACTAGGTTGGAGTCCGGTAAGTATTCTCATATGGCCGTAGCCTTGAATCTTTGCTCGCAGGCGTCAAGCGTGGACGATCGTAAAAATGATTCTTTCTGAGAGCTTCTCGAACAAACCGTTTGCACAACTTGCAACTGCTCATATCTTTACGGACTATGTCAAACATGAAAAATCAATGCCAAGGACGAGGCTGTCATTCGCCAAGCTGGATGAGAGTGTCTCTTTTGACGATTGGGATTATTGGGCTGGCGTATGCTTCATGGACGATGTTTTGGCCAGACCTGTGGTTCAAGTGGGCTGGGATTACGGAGTCTACTTATAAGGAAATGTGGATGACGGTAGGGATGCTTAACGGAGTTTTAGGTTTGGGCTTATTATTGGCTGCATCCAATCCAATCCATCATTGGCCGAACGTTTTAACAGCCACCTTAGCGAAAGGCGGGGCAACTGTTGGCTTTCTCTGGGCTGTGTCTCGGGGAGTTTTTCCGATTCAGGCGGGGTGGTTGATCCTGCTGAATGATGTGCTGTGCATTCCGCCGCTTTTACTGATCTTATGGAGAACGGCTCAGACCTATGCTGGTAGACCAAACTTAAGAGACCAACCATATACTTTGGAAGAGGCACTGAAGCATTACAAATTAAATTCGGGAGAAAATCTTTATGATCAATCCTTTGAGCAGCCTCTCGTGGTGGTGTTTCTACGTCACTTTGGGTGCACTTTTACACGCCAGCTTTTGCGCCAGTTGGATAGTCTTAAGGAGGATGCTCAGAAGCAAGATGCGCAGTTGGTACTCGTACATATGTTACAGAGAGGGGAGGAGAAATCGTATTTGGAGCGTGATACGATTGCCCGTATTTCCGACCCCTATTGTGAGTTGTATCGAACCTTTGGTCTCGGGAAAGGGGGGATATTAGAGCTCTTTGGGCCAAAGGTCATTTGGCATGGCGTGTTGGCTCTCATTAAGGGGTGCGGCGTAGGGCATCTTGCGGGTGATGGATTGCAACTACCTGGAGCCTTTATTTTGCATCAAGGAGAAATTGTTGGTGCACAACGAGCGAAAACGGCCGCCGATTTGCCACGGTTGGATTTACTGTTTTCCGAGTCAAGATCGTCTGCAAGTTTGTAGAGTTAAATCATATAAAAAAAGGTTACGACATAAAATGTGCTACAAATTATTAACTTTTATAAAATACTAGATCTTTCGTAGTAATGGTGCTACAGCCCATCGCTATGATGAGTCACTCATGGGGACGGATGTTGATTTCGCTGTTGTTTATTCATTGCGCGAATGCTGCTGAATCAGGATTCTTCACCTATGAAGATTTAGGTAGTGAAGTAGAAATTACAGATTACACGGGGAGTGAGACTGGACATTTAGAAATCCCATCTACGATCATTGATAAACCGGTATCAATTATTGGGGAAGAAGCCTTTGCCCTTGGAGCCTTTACAGGAGTGACGATTCCTCAGACCGTCCGGCAGATTAAGCGCTTTGCGTTTCAAGGCTGCACGTCTCTGAAGGCGGTGGTCATTCCTGAATCTGTTAGGCAAATTGATGAAGGAGCTTTCTTTGAGAACTACGAGTTAAAGGCTATTACCATTGCGACAGGAGATGTTACTCTCGGGAACAGTATCTTTGTGCGGTGTGGGATAGGAGAGTTTGGGACAAGTGATGAGGAAACAGTCGTTAAGTTGGCAGATGGGGTCACGCGATTGAGTTCGGGAATGTTTGCCAATTGTCGAAACATTCGCCATATCACCTTGCCTGATTCGATAACGGAAGTCGATTCGCAGGTGTTCTTAGGCAATAAAAAACTATCCTCCGTTAAGTTGAGCGCAAATTTGCAAAATATCGGAGCTAGTATGTTTGAGGATTGTTTGGCTCTTTCGGAGATCAAGATACCGAAGACGGTGACGAAAATAGGAAGTCGCGCTTTCGGTAATTGTGATGCGTTGACCTCCATCGTCATCCCTGCGTCTGTAGTAGAGATGCGTGCCCAAGCCTTTCAGTTATGTGACAAGTTGGCGCGAGTAGTGTTTTTGGGCAATGCGCCCGCGTTGTTCGAAAACGCAGATCCAGATTTCTTTCTTTTTTCGCTCAACTCCATGTTTCCCGTGGCAGATGATACCAAAGTAGGAACGACGGTGTATTTTTCGACCGAGCAAACCGGGTTTACCAGTCCGACTTGGGAGGGTTTTCCTAGCGAGGCTTTAGATACGGTTAACCTTCCTCCTGCTCCATGGTTGATCAAGCATGGATTGGCTCTTGAGACAGATCTCAACGAGGCCCCGTTTGGTGAGACTCTCTTGACATGCTATGCCTTTGATTGTGCGCCTTCGTCCTCACCTGTTGTTCCAGAGCTTCGTCTCACAAATGACACCCTTTCCTGCACTTATTATAGTGCAGCCTCAGGGATCGTTTATACACCTCAAACCAGCACTTCTTTAAGCAGTGAAGAATGGGTTGATCTGGACGAAGCATCATCAACCCTTAATACTTTAGGTGAACGCTCGTTGACTCTGCCAACTGAGGAAGACAGGCTTTTCTTTAGGGTCGTTGTGACGCCTCAATGGGGATTGTAGAGTGGTGGATAAGTGTTCTAGAGGGTGCTTTTATGAATGAATTAGTAAACTTAATCTAATTATTTGTTTCTAATTGCCAACTATTGCAATATCGTCTATGCCTAAAGACAATAAATTATGTTTGAAGCTGTTAGTAATCATATTTCTCGTTTGATCTGCCCATTGCAATCTACTGGTCAAGTAGGTAAATCTACAGTGTTGTCTTCCATCGTAGAATACCTGAAGGCGAATGAAATATCCTATCGTGCCATCGATGCTGATGGAGAGCATAAGACATTAAGCAGATGGTATAGCAATACACTACATGTTCCATTCTCAGAGAAGAATGACTTACTAACGATCTTAGGTTCTCTTGGGACAGAGAAAGTACAGCTGATTGACTTCCCTGCTCAAGCGACAACGACTCTACTAAAGGCTCTCATGGACTTTGATGCGATTGCCTTCTTAGCGGAGCGTGGGATTCGTGTAACAATCGTATTATTTGCGAACCAAGACCAAGCTGGTATGGTAGCGGCTTCTGATATTTTTAAGACCTTAGGTCGTACGGTTGATTACTTAGTAGTAGAGAATCCTGTGAAGTTCGGGAGTTCTGGCTTCTGGAAGTCTCGTTTAGGAGAGGCTTTTGAGAATGACGCGAAGCTTACCTTACCAGCCTTACCTGATGATACGGTTTACAAAATCAATTTAGAGTCCAAGAAGCTGAACCGTGTTTGCAACTTTATTGAAGCAGTAGATCACCTTCAAGGAATTGATAAAATGGCGCTCTCGTGCTGGAAGAAGGAAGTCTTTTCTTCACTTCATTCGGTGGCGCGTGTCTTCCTCCCCGTAGGACATGAAATCCCTGAAGCAGAAGAGTTTGAGATCAAAAAGCCTGTTCGCTCAAACCTCTTAGACTTGTATTAAGTCTCGGGTTATACAAGATTTGGTTGGAAGCCTGCTTTGCATAAGTAGGCTTTTTTTGTAGAAAGATCACAATTCCCGCTTCAATACACTTGTCATTTACCCTGTGAGGAGTAACTTTTCCTATCAATAATTCCTTATGCTTCTGATAATCGATAATTATGACTCCTTCACGTATAACCTAGTGCAATACTTTGGAGAGCTAGGTGCGGATTTACAAATTCATCGGAATGATGCGCTAACCGTAGACCAAATCCGAGATTTGGCTCCAACGCATTTGTGTATTTCTCCTGGCCCTGGCACACCTGACGATGCAGGGGTGAGTTGTGATATTATCAGGGAGATGAGTGGCGAGATTCCGATCTTCGGTGTATGCCTCGGGCATCAGTCGATAGGTCAAGTCTTTGGAGGCAACGTCATCAGAGCGCCTCGCCTCATGCATGGTAAGACGTCGATGGTTTATAACAATGGCGAAGGCTTGTTTGCAGGATTAGATAATCCGGTAGAAGCGACGCGTTATCACTCTCTCATCGTAGAGAAGGAAACCCTCCCTGATTGCTTAGAAATCACCGCTTGGACAGATCAGGACGAAATTATGGGACTGAAGCACAAGGATCATCCAACATATGGCGTGCAGTTCCACCCTGAATCTATTCTTACCAAGCAAGGAAAGGCGCTAGTTGCTAACTTTTTGAACATGTTATGAACATTTCTATTACCAATCACCTCATCAGTGATACCGAATTGTGTATTGTGTGGTCGGATGGCACCGAATCTTACATTGACCTCGTGAAGCTCCGCAACAATTGCCCTTGTGCCAAATGCGAAGGAGAGCCTGACGTAATGGGACGAGTGGTGAAGCCCAATAAACCAGACTTTACCAACATTACCGCTGTATACAGCCTCGTTGAGTTAGAGTTTGTCGGCGGATACGCCCTCAAGCCCAAATGGCGCGATGGCCATAATACGGGCTTGTATACGTATGAATTGCTACGAAAGCTTTCGTAGGAATATTATTACAGACCCAACTTACTCTGAAGGAGCTGGGTGACGACCTTTGGATTAAGTTTTTGTCCAGAGGCTTTACCAGCCTTCATCACTTGACCAGTGAGGAAGTTGAGGAGCTTGGCATTTCCGTCTTTGATTTGAGCCACCTTATCTGGGTTGTCTGCGATGACCGTATCTGCGATACCTTCGAGAGCGCCAGTGTCTGCTGGTTCAAACCCTAGCGCCTTCGCAATTGCCGCTGGGGACTCGGATGGGGTTTCCCAAACTTTTTCAAAGACTTCCGTCGCTTGGTTCTTAGAGCAGATGTCCTTCTCTACCAAAAGCGCGATTTCTGCGATTGCGGATGCAGGGACAGGGCAGTCCTGAATAAGTGTTTCTGTTTCATTGAGCTTCCCGAGAAGGGCGTTGATGACCCAGTTGGCCACTTTCTTACCAGAAACCGCCTTGTTGCCAGCAGCTTCCTCAAAGTAATCAGCTAAGAAGCGATCACTTGCGAGAATGACACTATCGTATTCGGTGACCTCAAATTCTGTTCTAAACCTCTCAGCCTTTGCATCTGGTAGTTCTGGTACGAGCTTGGCCGCCGCTGCGACGTGAGATTCGGTTTGGATTGGGAGCAGGTCAGGGCATGGGAAGTAGCGGTAATCATGGGCATCTTCCTTCGTTCTCATGATTTGCGACTCTCCGAGATCATCATCCCAGCGAGAGGTGTTTTGTTGTTGAGGGATGCCTTCGTCTAATTCGTCACATTGTCTTGCGATTTCATATTTGATCGCTCTTCTAATGGCCGAGATAGAGTTCATATTCTTTAGCTCCGTACGGATTCCAAGCTCGTCGGAACCTTTCGGGCGGACAGAAATGTTGACATCACATCTCATTTG
>CAYUKP010000038.1:0-12626 GCA_964445335.1 uncultured Verrucomicrobiales bacterium | reverse complement strand
AAAATAGAAAATCGTAGGTTATCTCAGAAAAACGCTCTGAGAAGAAACCTACGGTTGAGCTGTATGACCTTACTTAGTTGCGGTAGCGAGGGTGCCTGAGTGTTCAATCACCTTATTGATGACAAGCGTAACGGGGTCTACAAATTTATCGCTCTTTTCGCCGATCGCAAGAGGGAGCTCTGTACAACCTAAGACGACCTTTTCAGCAGTAGGGAATTCCTTAAGGATCTTTTGCATTTTAGCCCAAGGAGTTTGATCCTTTTCTAAGCGTGCATCAGTGGCTGTGTAACCAGCTTTGATACCGTGTTCACCGTAGATAATATCCATGACGAGGTTCTGTGTGTCACTACCGATCTCTGGGTGCATGATCTTATCCCCGAGGCGCTTTGTATAAACCCCTGTTTTTAGGGTGCCGTCTGTAGCAAGAAGTAAGATTTTCTCAGGGTCATAGGATTCGAGGCTTTTCGCTGTTTCCTTAATCATACTGACAAGGTTTGTCTCAGGGTGTTTGTGAGCGTAAACTTCATCATAGAAGGCGTGTGCGGTATTACAAGTAATGAAGATTGTGCCTGCTCCAGCTCTTTCGAGAGATTGGAGTGAACGAACCATTGCTGGGACAGGGTCTTGGTTCTCAGGGTTTACGAGGTGTGCGGTTCTGTCAGGTGTTTGACTGGCGATGCTGACAATGATATTTGGATAGTCTTGATCTTTTTTTGCTCCGTTTTGCTTATAGACGTCGAGTAGTTTGACTTGGGCGTCGACTGTCGCATCAGGTCCCATTCCTCCCATGATTCCAATGACGGAAGGTTTAGGAGAGACCTTCGGAGTGGTGGTTTTTTGTTCTTGTAAACCAAACGCACTAGAGTTGAAAAATATTGAAATTAGCGCGATTTGCGTTATTTTGTTTATATTTGAAAAAAACATAGAGATTTTTGCTATAGGGAATCACTTTTGCTGTCCAGTGAAATCTCTGCCAACTTGAAGAAAATCCTAGGTGTTTTTGTGGGGGGCGAGATTTGGATCATTTTAGGAAGATTTTTCTCTTTTGCCCTTTGTTAGCCCCCAGCAGAGGAAGCCCGCGCCAATGATCAGCATAAAGATGGAGTAGAACTGACCTTTGGTGAAGTATCCGATAAGGGCTGAATCTGGTTCACGAAATTGCTCTGCAAAGATTCTACCTGAAGCGTAGATGATAAAGAATAAGCCTGTAATAATGCCATTGCCGAGATTCGGCTTATTGATACGAATGAAGAATAAAATGAGAAAGAGGAGGAGGCCTTCTAATAAGCCTTCATAGAGCTGAGATGGATGGCGAGGTTGGAGGAGTTGTTCGAGAGATTGGTGGTATTGAGGAAAGCTTCTGAGAACATCTGTTACATATTCTGGAGAAGGGTAAGCCCCTGGAGCTAGAGGCTTTAGGTTATGGGCTTCAGAAATCGCTTCATTGTAGTTGACGTATTCGGGAGCCTTTGGATCAAAGAGAGTGGAAGGGAATTTGATCCCCCATTTACAGAGGGTATCGACTCTGCCATAGAGTTCTCCATTGATAAAGTTTGCCATTCTGACACAGAAGATGCCAATCGGAGCGACTACACAAAGACCGTCACCTACACCAGTCCAAGATACTCCTTTCTTGCGAGCATAGTAGAATGTGTAAAGGATGAGGCCGAGGATGCCTCCATGACTAGCCATTCCTCCATCCCATACTCTAATAATAGTTAAAGGGTCATTTAGGATGTATTGGATACCGTGATCCGGAATCATATAGAAGAGGACATATCCAAGGCGGCCGCCTAGGAAGACACCTAACATAGCACTCATTGCAATGAAGTCCGATACTTCATCTGGTGGGAGCACCCAAAGCTTACGGGATGCTAAGTGTTTCAGTAGCAAAAATCCTAGGAAGAAGCTGAGGAGGTAGGCTAGTCCATACCATCGGATGGCTAAAGGGCCTACAAGCTCAAGAAGAATAGGGTTCCAGTCATGAACATACGCACTAATCATAGGAGACCCTTAGCATATCAACTTGTTTTTCCAACCTGAATTGCTTAAGAAAAGATTCTCTGTAGAGCGTGAAGCTTTTGGAGTGCCTTTCCTGAGTCGATAAGTTCTTTGGCTAGACTAACCCCATCGGTTAAGGTGGAGGTGATTTGGCAACACGTAAGACCTGCGGCGGCATTTAAGATGACAATGTCTCGCTTGGCTCCCGTAATGGTTCCAGCCAAAATATCGTGTAATGTTTGTGCATTTTCCTTTGGTGAGCCTCCTTGGAGTTCAGGTAAGGATGCCTGAGGGATACCAAGGTCTGAGCTTTCAATACGTTGAAAGACGGCTTCGCTGTGTTCTTGGTTCATGGAGTAGAGACTCGTTGAACCCATTGTTGAACATTCGTCGACAGGGGCGTGGTCAGCTGTGAACCCCGTGACCGCGTAAGCTTGTTTACGTCCGAGGTTATGCAAAATGGTCGCAAAGTCCTTAGTGCGTTGAGGGTGTGCGACTCCAACCATTTGATATGTTGGCTGGGCAGGGTTTAATAGAGGTCCGATGAGGTTAAAGATCGTGTGAACGCCTTCTTTAGCTAGCGTTTGTCTTACCGTTGCAACGGCCTTGAAGGCTGGATGATACGCAGGGGCGTATAGGAAGCAAACATTGGCTTCAGCGAGGCAACTTTGTAAGGTGGAGTCTGGTAGGTGGAGAGGGATTCCTAGTTGGGATAAGACATCCGAACTACCAGAGAGAGAGGTCACTCCTCGGTTGCCGTGTTTGATGACTTTAGCCCCACCTGCCGCAATGACAAACATAGCGGTTGTGGAGACATTAAATAGGTTTAAACGGTCGCCCCCTGTGCCACATACGTCAATGCTTGGAGCATCGCCTAGGCTGGCTGTTAGGTTGACTTTCTTGGCTTGCTTCAGAACAGATGAAGCAAACGCGGTGATTTCTTCCACGGTTTCACCTTTAGCCGCTAGAGCTTTGAGAAGGGAAGACTTGAGATGATTCTCTTCTTCCTCATTGAGTAAGATCCTACAAAGCTCATCTACTTGTATAGAAGAAAGCTCATCTCCAGCATTTAATGAGTCTAGAAGAGAAGATGGCATTGTTTACTTAGCGGTAAAGTATTCAGGCTCGTTACCAGCCTTCCACTTAATGTTACACCCAGAACTTGGGTATGGGTCGAATCCTAGTTCGTCGCCACCAAGGAAGGTGTCAATAGCCTCTCTAATGTCTTCTCCAGAGGGGGACTCACCATTACCTGGTCGTGAGGCGTCAAACTGGCCTGAGTAGAAGAGGTAGCCATCTTGGTCGAAGAAGAAGAAATCTGGAGTGCAGGAGGCTCCATAAGCTTGAGCAACTTCTTGAGTTGGATCATATAGATACGGGAAGTCCCAATTGTTATCGTCTGCAAAAGTTGCCATTTTGTCTGGAGCATCTTCAGGGTATTTTTCAATGTCATTGGACATGATAGCTACAGTATTGATTCCCTCATCTGCATAATCTTCAGCGAGTTTGCTGATATGTTCAGCGAGGTGTACAACGTAAGGGCAGTGGTTACAGGCAAAGAAAAGAATGGTTCCCTTTTCTCCTGCAACATCTTCAAAGGAGTACTCCCCACTACGAGAATCATGGAGTGAAAACTCGATTGCAGGATCACCGGGCTGGAGACGAAATGTGGATGCTACTTCTGACATAACGTGTATATTTAAATAATGCTTTTTCTTAATGGCAACTCTGAATCTACTTTGTTTTGCACATTTTTCTGCATAGGAAATAAGATTTATGAAAGAAAGGCAGTCTCAACGTTATGCTCGACATCTTTTGCTTCCTGGGTTTGGTGAGTCAGCGCAGCAAAAGCTTCTGGATGCTAAGGTGCTTTTGATTGGGGCTGGAGGCTTAGGGAGCCCATGTGCACTATATCTAGCTGCTGCGGGAATTGGGCATTTGACGATAGTGGACGATGACATTGTCGAGCTATCAAACCTTCAGAGACAGGTTTTACATAAAGAGAGTAGTGTGGGGTATCCAAAGGTAGAGAGTGCACAAGACACTTTATCAGCTCTCAATTCCGAGACAAATGTGACTTTGGTCAAAGAGCGCTTTACGGAGCTTAATGCAGAATCTCTCGTAGCGTCGCATGATATTGTAGTGGACGGAAGTGATAACTTTGCAACACGGTTCTTGGTTAATGATGCATGTTTCTTTGGCCAAAAGCCCCTTGTGTATGGTTCGATCTTTCAGTTTGAAGGGCAAGTAACTGTCTTTGATCCCGCGCGAGGTGGTCCTTGTTATAGATGTTTGATCCCAGAACCTCCCGAAGAAGGGTTGGTGCCGAATTGCTTAGAGGCTGGCGTGATTGGAACCTTGCCAGGTGTCATTGGGAGTCTGCAAGCAATGGAGGTCATTAAATACCTTACGAATTTAGGGAAGTCGCCTGTGGGGAAAATGTTACATTACCAAGCTCTAGAAACAGAATTTAGGTCAGTCACATTGGCCAAAGACCCGTGTTGTCCGTTGTGTTCAAGTGAGCCGAAGATTTTGAAGTTAGAAGCACTGAAGGAGATCGCGTGTGCTTTAGAGAGTAAAGTGCAGACGCAAACCTTTGATGAGTTCTTACGGCGAAGAGAAGAGCCATATTTCTTGCTAGATGTCAGAGAACCTGAGGAGTTTGCGCAAGCGAGAGTGCCTGGGAGTCAACTTATTCCGTTAGGGCAGATATCTGAGCATTTGGAGCAGATTCCTCGTCAAGCTCCCATATATGTCTATTGTCATGCGGGAAGCCGTAGCCTGAAGGCAGCACAGCAATTGATGGAGGCTGGCTTTTCGGATGTTATAAACTTAGAGGGCGGGATTCTCGCTTACCAAAAACTTCAACAAGACACATAAGATATGGGTGATGTTGTCCAGAAGAGAGCGGTCTTTTATTTAAGTGGTTATGATTTGCGAGGGCCTCGTTATTATCATAATCTTTATGTTAAAGAAGCGGCCGAGCAGAGCCTACTAAAAGATTATGAAATCGAGGTATCGTCACGTAAGAAGGTAGCGCCGATGACTTATAAGTGGGATATTGACTTTCGTAGACAAGGGAGATCTACGCAGACCCGGTATCACTACTTGGATTATAGCTCCTTGATTAAAAAATCCTGGCCCCGGAGTACCTTTGCGATTTTGAAAGATGTCGTACAGTCTTATAGCACCCTTTTTGGCAAAGGGATGTTGCAGAGATTGTATCCGATTCATTGGCCAATGTATGTGGTGTCGATTCTTCCCTTAGTAGCTCTCCTCTTCAATGTCCTGGTGAGTATTCTGGGTGGCCTTTGGGCTTATAACCTTATCCTAGAGTTTCTGGGGGGATTTGCCTCCATTCTCGGGGTATTAGTGTCCATGGGGATTATGTATTTGGGGACGTTTTTGGATAAAAAGGTAAATCATTATTGGATGATTAGAGCGGTATCCTTTGTGGCTCTCATGCGTTATGTGGACGCGCCTGATTCCGAAGAGGTCTTACAAACCTTCAGTGACAGGATTCAGGAAACTCTAGAGAAAGAGGAATTTGATGAGGTCTTGATCGTATGCCATAGTATTGGAAGTGTGATAGGAGTGGATGTCGCGAGCCGCTTAGTCGAAAGTATCGATCATCCAAAAACGGAACTCATTACTCTTGGAGGGTGTGTTACTTGTGTTTTGATGAATCCTAAGGCTTCTGACTTTCGTGATAAAACGAGAAAGGTCATGGCTCAGACTAAGGTGCGTTGGACTGATGCGGGAGCTTGGGCAGATGGCGCGTGTATGTGTGGAGTGCATCCTCAACAGGTTTTGCCTGAAGCAATAAGCCATCAACCTCACATGGCTAGGGTGAAGTTTCATAAAGACTTCTCACCAGCCTCTTATAGAAAACTTAAAAAAGATCGTCTCAGGCTACATTTTCAATACATTCTTTCTAATGAAGGGAACGATCGCTTCGATTACTTTGCGATGACCGCAGGAGATCAGTACTTTCAACCCGAGACCTATTTATATTTATGAGCCAATGTCCCTTTAAGCCTCCGTATCCAGAGCCTTTGTCTCCAAATCAAAAGCGTTCATGGATGAATTTGATCAAAAGAGCAAAAAAGTCATGGCTTCATACCCTTTATGAAGGGTCGTATAAAAATGCGATTACGCGGGTGAAGTTACCTGGACGGAAGCTCTTTATCCTGAAGAAACCAGACGACATTCGAGACGTTATGGTGAAGAGTTATAAGGAATTTCCGAAGCATAATTTAAACCATGAGATGCTAGAGCCGCTGTTAGGGAATAGTATTTTTACCACGAATGGTGAAGTTTGGGAAAGGCAACGTCGCATGCTCGATCCCGCGTTTGCAAATGCTGGATTGCGCACCATCTTTCCTACGATGAAGCATACGGTGGAAGTGATGCTTGATCGGATG
The DNA here is from genome assembly GCA_964445335.1 of uncultured Verrucomicrobiales bacterium. GTDB lineage: Bacteria > Verrucomicrobiota > Verrucomicrobiia > Verrucomicrobiales > Akkermansiaceae > WTJZ01. The sequence continues at coordinate 6,201 of CAYUKP010000038.1, read as the reverse complement.
TCGCAACATCCTCAAGGAGAGCCTATTGAGATTGATGTTGTTATGACGCATGTGACAGCTGATATTATTATGCGCACGATTTTATCATATCCTCTGACCGAGGAGGAATCTGCTGAGCTGTTTCACAATTTTGAAGTCTTTCAAGAGAAGGCGTTGCGGTTGAACCTCTTTCGCATGTTTCGCTTACCGAAGCTCTTGAACCCCTATGATTATTATCAATGGAAAAAGACGGGGGGAGCTATTCGAAAGTTTATTGCCAAGATCATACGTCAGCGTCTCAAGAGTGGAGAGAAAAAGCCTGATATTTTGCAAGGGTTGATAGAGGCGGTTGACCCAGAAACGCAAACGACTTTCAATGAAGTTGAGCTAGTGGATCAGGTTGTGATGCTCTTTTTAGCAGGGCACGAAACCTCTGCCAGTTCCTTGAGTTGGGCGTTTTACATTCTAGCTCACGAAGAGGAGACATTGAAGTCTCTCCAAGAAGAGGTGCAGGAAGTCGCTGGAGGCTTTGCGGGGTTAGACTTTAAGAATGTGCATAAGTTGAAGCGCACAAGAGATGTGTTTAAAGAAACCCTACGTCTCTATCCTCCAGTGGCCTTCTTTGCTCGCACAGCTACTCAGGATTCGAGCTTCCAAGGGTGCCCTGTAGCCAAGGGGGATATTGTTAATCTTTCTCCTTACATTACGCAACGTCATGTAGATTATTGGAAAGATCCCGATGTCTTTAATCCAGAGAGGTTTCAAAACGGGGAGGCTAAGGAGTCTAAAGATATGTATTATCCCTTTGGGATGGGGCCTAGAGTATGTATTGGAGCTGCGTTTGCTCTGCAGGAGGCATTATTGGTCTTAGCTGGTATTGTAGATCAATATGACCTCTCTCTCGATGAAGGCCATGTTCCCGAGCCAGGAGTGCGCATTACATTACGCTCTCTAAATGGCGTGAGAATAAACATCCATAAGCGGTAGCCTTAGGGAAGAGGAACTTATGAAGCCTTACTTTCTAAGGCTTTATTAATGAAGCTTAGAATCTCGGTTCTACCATCTCCTTTCTTCGAGCTACTGACCATGGTGCGAGGAAGCCCTTCTGTAAACTCTGACATAGCCAAATGGTAGGCTTCGATGTTTTTATCAACTGCGCTTTTTTTAGACTTATCTGCCTTCGTGAAGATCAAAACAAAAGGTATTTCGCACTCCATCAACCATTGGGAGAAGGCCAAATCGATGGATTGAGGTGGGATCTTAGAATCAATGAGTTGGAAGACACATTTGAGGTTTTCACGCTGCAAGAGATAATCTGAAACGATGGCCTGAAAGACATCTTTTGCTGACTTTGAGACCTTTGCGTAACCATATCCGGGTAAATCTACTAATGACCAACGGTTTCCGATTTCAAAGAAATTGATTAAGCGCGTTTTCCCAGGCTTAGAGGAGACGTTTGCGAGTGGATTTCGACCACCAACTAAGAGGTTGATGAGTGAGGACTTCCCGACATTTGAGCGTCCCACAAAGGCAAACTCTGGTTTGTGAGATGGAGGGCATTGGTCATACTCAGCGGCTGATTTGATAAACTGGGCTGGAAGAGGTTTCATTCACCTTTGGTGGCAGAACTATAATCTAAGGCAAAGGGAAAATAGAGAAAAAGTCTAATGTTTCCGTAAGTGAAGGCTTTCCTTTTTTATACTGATGCTCAGTAACTTTTGTGGTCTAAAAGTTAAGAGATGTTGGGCTTGCGAACCTAGATAGTCGCTCAAGTCAGTAGTAGCGAAATTGCTTAAATAATCAGGGCAGGTGCACAATTAAACCATTTTCTTGGAAATGTGCGACCCTGATTTTGTAAAGGGGTTTTGGACCTTAAGGGTTTAAAGACAAGAGGGCTTCTGGGAGGAAGAGTCCGTCTCTACGGATACATTCGCCATCAAACCAGATTTCTCCGCCGCCATAGTCTGGACGTTGGATGCTTACCATATCCCAGTGGACTTGAGAGTTGTTTCCATTGTAGGCATCTTCGTAAGCTTGGCCTGGAGTGAAATGGAATGAACCTGCGATTTTTTCATCAAAGAGAATATCTCTCATAGGCTCTAGAATAACAGGATTCATCGCAATTGCGAATTCACCAATAAATCGAGCTCCGTCATCTGAATCTAAGATTTCGTTGAGCTCCTTGGTCTTACCTGCCGCCGTTGCAGAGATGATTTTGCCATCTTTGAATTCTAGGGTGATCCCATCGAAGTGAATGCCTCGGTATACGGTAGGAGCATTGTGTGTGATCTTGCCATTCACACTGTCCTTTACAGGTGCTGTGAATACTTCTCCGTCAGGAATGTTGTAGTTTCCTGCACAAACAATGGCAGGAATATCCTTGATGGAAAAGGTAAGGTCGGTGTCTTGACCGATGATTTGTACCTTATCGGTGCGATCCATGAGATCCTTTAGCGCATTCATACCTGGAAGCATAGCCGCATAATCATGTAGGCAGACATCGAAGTAGAAGTCTTCAAATGCTTCTGTGCTCATACTAGCTTGTTGCGCCATAGATGGGTGAGGCCATCTGAGAATACACCATTTTGTTTTGTTAACGCGGTGATCGAGAACGGGTCTTAGATGCTTCATCGCCAGATTGTTTTTCTCCGTTGGGACATCGGAAGCTTCTGCGGTATTATGACTGCCACGGATTGCGATATAAGCATCCATTTGTTGCATTTCATGGAGGAGCAACCCTGAAGCGGTTTCATATTGGGTTTCAGTTCCCCCCAGGAGGAGTTCTCTAGAAATGCGTGCTGAATGTAAGCGAATAAAAGGAGTACCTCCTACTTCTCGCACTTTTCTGATTAAGGCGAGCCCAACAGATTCAGGGACATCGAATAACTCAATTAGAATCTTTTCTCCTTTTTGTAAATCAACCGAATATGAGATGAGTTGGTGCGCTAGTTTGTTTATTCTAGGGTCATGCATATGGGAAGTGTGGTAAGGTTAGCTAAGAAAAGCAAATTTTTCATTCCTATTTTTCCTCAGGTCACTTAGGTTTCCTGCTACATGGCAAAACTTGCAATATTAGGCTCAGGATCAGGCTCGAACATGCAGTCCATACTAGATGCTATTCAACAGGGCAGTCTAGAGGCAGAAATTGTTTTGGTAGCTTCAGATAATCCAAGTGGCTATATCCTAAATCGTGCGCAGAAGGCTAACATTCCCACATGTATCATTGATTGCCACGGGTATAAGTCAAAGTTCCCTAAAGCAGAGCAAGAGAGTCTTGCTCAAAAGCTCAAAGACCTCGAGGTAGATCTTATTTGTTTGGCTGGGTTCATGCGCTTAGTTGGCCCGGCCTTGTTATCCGAATTTCCTGACCGCATTCTGAATATTCACCCGTCTTTGTTGCCAAACTATCCAGGTTTGCATGCCTGGGAGCAAGCAATAGATGATCAGGCGTCAGAATCTGGTTGTACGGTTCATTATGTTGATGCAGGTATGGATACGGGAGAAATTATTAGCCAGTCAAAGGTCTTAATTTTACCAGAAGACACCCCTCAGACATTACATGCGAGAATTCAGATCGAAGAGCACCAACTCTATCCTACGACCATCTCTCAGGTGCTTAAAAATTTAGAGGAATAAAAAGCCCTAAAGGGGCCACCTTTCTAAATTGAAAGGCTGGCCTTTTTCTATCAAAGGGGCGAAATACGTTTAGCTAAAGGTCTCTACACGATAGACCGCAGGCGTAGATGTGACACAGTCGAGCGCCTTGAGCTCTGTGAGAGCTTCTTGGAGTTTTCCAAACTTAGCGATGTGTGTGATAAATGATACATGGTTCATTTCAGCGTCGGGCTTCTTCGGGTCAATGTTAGAATACGTGCCCGAAAAGCTGATTCCATAAGAGCTGAATAGACCTGTGATTTTAGCCATAACCCCTGATTCATCTTTGACATCAAGTCGGATGAAATAGGCTGTTTCGGTGCTGTCAATAGGAGCAACCGTGTATTGTTCATTACTATATAGCTGAAATCCTCGATTGACTTGATTTAAGGCAGCAATGCTATCTACGAGATCTGCAACTACTGCAGTTGCAGTAGGCCCTCCACCAGCGCCTCTTCCGTAGAGGAAGGAGTCACCTACTTCATTGCCATGAATAGAGACGGCATTGAAGACTCCATCGACTTTAGCAAGGAGTTGCGTACTAGGAACGAGCGAGAGTTGGGTACGGACTTCGATTTGAGATTCCGTATTGGGCTTCACAATTGAAATGAGCTTAATGGTATACCCCAGTTGTTTAGCTAATGTGATATCTTCAGGTTTGACACATTCTATTCCTGAAACATATGTTTCCTCCGCTTTTGGTAGAAATCCATGAGAGACTGCGGTTAAGAGCATCGCTTTGTGCCCAGCATCCCATCCATTGATGTCAAGAGTTGGGTCTGCCTCGGCGTAGCCTAAATCCATGGCTTCTTGTAAAGCGTCTTCGTAGCTTAAGCCTGCTTCGTCCATACGCTCTAGGATGTAGTTACAGGTTCCATTAATTATTCCAGCAATGCTACCTATGCGATTCCCAATAAACGCTTCTCTTAAGGTCTTGATGACGGGGATTCCGCCCGCAACCGCTGCTTCGAAAAAGATGGGTGTATCGTACTCGGTAGATAAAGCAAAGAGTTCCTCGCCTCTTTCTGCCAAGAGAGCCTTGTTGCCTGTAACAACTGGTTTTCTCAGTTTGAGAGCTTCAGCGACTACTTCGAATGCGATGGTTGTCCCCCCAATGAGTTCCACTACGACCTGAACTTCAGCATTAGTAACGACTTCTTTCCAATCTGTAGTGGTCAGGGAGCTATCAAGAGAAGTCGTGCGCTTTTTGGAGAGGTCACGCATCGCCACTTTACTCACCTCAAAGGTGGCGCCTGTTCTTTGTTTGATCAGACAGGACTCTTCTTGTAAGATTTTATAGACTTCTTCACCTACAGTGCCGAAGCCTACAAGTCCTATTTTGACAGTTTGGTTTAGCATACCTTCTGCATACTGGTCTTAGTTTGAGAAGACCAACTCTTTTTTAGAATTTACTTCATTGGAAAAGCAAAAAACCTTAATTAGAAATTAAGGTTTTTCGAAAACAGGGAGATTCTTAGAGTTATCTGCTGAGGTCGTCTTGGGATACTACATCAAACCCCGCATTAGCTAAAACGTGTTGACCAAACTCGGGGTCATCAATGTGAAACGCGACTAGAGTTTTGCCATCAGGTTTAGGTAAGAGAGCATAACTAAAGTCAATATTGGTTTCGGCTTTGCTGAAGGCTTCAAGGCAAGCTAAGAGTTCGTCCGCAGGTTGTCTAAAGGCCACTACAAGGAGTTCCTTAGTTGTGTGGGCTATCCCTTTCTCTAAAAATATTTGGAGGGTTGTTTCCGGATCGGATACTACAATTCTTATAATGGTGACATCACTCGAATCCTTGATACTCATTCCTATAAGCTCAATGTGCGATTTATTTAGGAGTTTTAGTAAGGATTGTAGGGCGCCAATTTGGTTTGGCAGCATGATGGAAAACTGGACAACAGACGACTTTGCTATACTTGTGTCGATGCTCATATCAAAAGTCGGAGAGAGGGTTATTTTTTCAGAGTGATCACTTCACCTGTCTTAGAGTTCATCAAGACGAGCTGTGTTGCGCGGACTTCGAGAACTTCCACTTCGTCGCCATTAGATTTACGAAAGACATCTCCTTGTTTAGCAATGAGTAGAGCATTACTACTATACTCTTTTACAATCGCAAACGGTTGAGACTTTCCAACATTTAAGCCTGTGGTCATCTTTCTTCTTTGGCCTGTTTTAGGGTCTTCAACCATGACCTCTGAAACATCAGCAGGTACTCCAGCAGTCATTTTAGAGTGGTCTCTTTTTTCGTTGGCAGAGACAACTCGTAGGTTTGTTTCAGGAATGGTTTCTCCAGGATAAACGTCAATAGTTCTATGATCACCATAGAGGTATTTGATGGACACTTTTTGCGCATCAACTTTTGCAACTTTAATAGGGAGTGTTTCTTCTCGGTACGTTTTAAACGATAATGTATCGGTGACTTTGGTTTCCTCAGGGGATGAAAGTTGTCTTCCATTGAGGGTTACTACCTTGACCGGGGCATTGTTGTAGTCTTGGGAGATTTCTGAACCTTCTGCAACCCCATTGATCTGGGTAGAGCGTATACTTTGAGAGTATGTCTGAGG
>CAYUKP010000037.1:1161-12709 GCA_964445335.1 uncultured Verrucomicrobiales bacterium | reverse complement strand
GCGTACCAGACTTCTCTATCAAAAAAATTGACAACTCTTTAACTTATGCTAAATACGATAATTAATGGTCAGGATGAATGCAGTTTTTTTAACAATATTTTTTTATTGTAGTGTTATACTGTTTTCTTCGTCTGAACCACAAGTGAAGTCTTCAGATAGACTGGAGTTAGGAAAACTACAGTCGCAGTCTGATAAAGTAGAATCTGCTTTGGTTATTGAATTTGATATGGAAGTTCTGAATGAGGAGCCTCCAAAGAACATCAAGCCTAAGGTGAAGACTCCTTACTTGGAGCATAAGATTCTGACCGCAGATTACATTAGTAAGGAGCTTGTTGATTGGGAGAAAGGTGGGAAATTCTTTAATACCACGAGTTCAATTGAAGTTTTAGAAATTAATCATAAGTTTGTAGAAGAAGAAGTGATTATGATTGGTTCTTTAGATTCGAATGACGCTTTTGCTTCTATTCCTGAGCCGAGTTCTAGTCTTTATTTATTATTTAGTCTTTTTATTTTCTGTCAAAGAAGACGGAAATAGTTCTTCTCATTAGCTCGAGAATGTTTCTATATCATTTCTCATAATGAGGTATTGCGAAAAGCTAAGTAAAAGAATATCAGTTGTAGGAAGTTCTCTATGTATTGGGCTTGACCCAAGACCTGAAAGGGTGGGAGGGACTTTAGGAAAGGTTGAATCTCATTTGCAAGGAGTCATTGAGGAGACATCAGATTTGGCTGCATGTTTTAAGCCCAATTTGGCATATTTTGAGGCTTTAGGTATTGAGGGGCTTTTATTGCTTGAGCGAATTCTTGAGCGTATTCCCAAAGAAGTTCCGGTAATTCTTGATGCAAAAAGAAGTGATATCGGAGAGACTCAAAAGTATTATGCTAAGGCGTATTTTGAGTATTATGATGTGGATGCCGTGACACTTAACCCTTTTATGGGGTACGACACCATTGAGCCTTTTTTAGACTATAATGGAAAGGGGGTCTACCTTCTAGCACTTACTTCTAATAGAGGTAGCGAAGATCTTATGAGAAAAACAATAGACGGAAAACCTATTTATTTACATGTCGCAGATTTTGCAGAGAGAGCGCAAGGTCAGAAGACAGATGTTGGATTTGTTATGGGATTGACTAATTTGGGAGTTCAAGAAGTGTCGAGCTTTCCTGATTATCCTTTGTTGATTCCTGGGTTGGGAGCTCAGGGAGGAGACTTGACTTCTCTTAAGGAGGGGGAAAAAAGAAATGCGCCTAATGTTGTAAATGTTTCAAGAGGAGTCCTATTCCCTGAAGGTCAAACACATCGTGAAGCGGCGTTACATTTCAGCGCCTCATTACAACAGGTTTAACCAATATCGAAGAAGTCATCGCTACTTGTAGTTGTTGGTTGTGATGGCTCCTTTTCAAGAGGGAGTAGGGGTGTTTGAAAGTGCTGAGGGTTATAGGAGCGACTTTTAATGTAAATCATTACATTACGGTAACATTGACTTACAAAATAAATTGTTAACCAGATAAAATAGACGGTAATGAGCCTGTATCCAATAATAATCTCCTCAGAGGGATAGAAGTAGTCGCAGAAAAAGACAATCGCAGCGCAACACGCCACTATGACGGTGCTTGCTAATGTTCCTTTTCCAATGTATGCGCTCATAACTTGCTTGTAACGATATAGAACTCTCACCTGACAAGCAAGGAGAGTTCTAAGGTATTATTTTTTCTTTCGATACTTCTTTAGTTGAATCTAGGCCATAAGAGATTCGATTTCTTCGATCTCGAGGGGTATACAAGAGGAAAGGTTTTCATTAGAATCCTTACCGATTCGATAATTGTTTTCGAGTCGTATTCCGATTTGCTCCTCTTGAATGTATAAACCAGGTTCAATTGTAAACACCATGCCTTCTGTTACAGGTTGGAGAGGGGACATAACATCATGTACATCTAATCCGAGGTGATGAGATGAACCGTGCATGTAGTAAGTTTTGACAGCAGACTCCCATTCACTCGATTCTAAAGCTTCTTGTGAGATAAGGTTTAGAGTAACGAGTTGTTCCCCCATATAATACATCACTTTGAGATGATAATCTTTGAGAAGAATGCCTGGTCGTAAAACCGTCTCAGCATATTTAAGTGTATCCAAAACAGCAGTATAAACTGCTCTCTGTCTAAGGGTGAAGACTCCGTTTACTGGGAAGCAGCGTGTAATATCAGCATTCCATTCATTCCACTCACATGCGACATCGAGTAGGACAAGCTCCCCATCTTTACATTTTTTGTCGTTATTGATGTAGTGTAAAACACAAGCGTTTCCTCCGCTTGCTACAATCGGGGTGTAGGCAAACCCTTTAGAACCTGCTTTTAAAAAAGTATGTGCGAATTCAGCTTCGATTTCCCATTCACCTATACTAGGTTTTAAGAGCTTTAAGACCTTTTCGTATCCAGCCGCTGTAATGGCAATCGCTTTTTTGATTTCAGAGATTTCGGCTTCTTGTTTAATCATCCTTAGTCCTGTAAGATGAGGGGTGAGGCGTTCAAAGTTATGTAAAGGGTATCGCGCTTTGAGGTCTTGAATTAAAAGATCGTTTGACGTTGTCGCATGGGGTGTAGGAAGGGTTTGCTCATTAGTAACTAATGAGATTGATTGTGCTTCCTTTGTTAACAGATTAAACGTGGCAAGGAATTCTTGGGCATACTTGACGGTAGCTATACCTGAAAGTTCGGATGCTTGCTTTTTAGACAATCTTTCTCCTTCCCAAATTGTCATATGAGGCGTGCTTTCTTCTATAAATAAGATTTCTCGTAGCTCAGGAGCGTGCGCATGAGGAAAAAGAATAAGAGTTGTGTTCGCTTGTTTGATCCCTGAAAGGTAATATAAGCCTGAATTCACTTCATATTTAGAAAGAGCATCTGCGTTGGTCGGTATTTGCGAGTTTGATCTAATAACTGCAATTGAGTGTTGAGAAAGGTGTTTTGTAAGGCGTGTTCGATTGTTAGTAAACAAAGATGCTGGGGCGGGAGGGGTGCGCATAAGATAGTGTATTTGGAGGAGTTGAAAGAGCAGTATATTTGTGAGAAAATGTTAGAAGGAGTTATTCTTCCTCAGTAGTTTGTTTTTTTGAGATTTGTGATGAAGTTTCTGAGATGGAGTCAGGAATTTCTAAGGCAACAAATTCTTCTCCTTCTTTTTTTCTTCGATAATTATTGATTCCAAGAACAGCCATAAATCCAAATGCCGTAAGTGAAAGCTCCATACAAAATGGAGTCATAGAGAGCCCCTGGACTTTGCCGCAAAGTTCACCAAGGTAACCAGGGAGGTGGATTCTTCCGAACCACAATCCTACATGAACTAATATTAAACCAAAAATGAGGGCGCATGTGATGCGAGGAGGGGTATTGATAAAGTTTTTCATTAAGACGGGTTTTATAAAATATAGGTAAGATTTTTTCTGTCTATTAAAAATCAAAAAAGAGTCCTTAAATCAACCTTTGGGATAAATACGTTAGTAACGCTTTCTATTTGTCTTTTTCTCATATAACAGCTTTATATTAAATTTATGAGCACAGAGGTGGAAAATTTAAATTATTGCCCAGACTTATTTTCGTATAGTCGTCGAGAGTCAAGAGAGGTTATGGTGGGGAATGTCGGAATCGGTGGTGGCAATCCGATTCGTATTCAATCCATGATTACATCAGATACTCGGGATACAGACGGATGTACGCAAGAGATTATACAACTTTCTGATGCGGGGTGTGAGATTGTGCGATTGACTGCTCAGACCCGCAAGTATGCTGAAAATCTCCAAAATATTGTAGAGAGTGTAAGAGGGAAAGGATACGACATTCCCCTTGTGGCTGATATTCACTTTAAGCCTGATGCCGCGATGGAAGCTGCCAAATGGGTGGAAAAGATTCGTGTGAATCCTGGTAATTTTGTTGATAAGAAGAAATTTGAGGTGCGTGAATATTCTGATGCGCAATATGCGGAGGAGCTAGAACGCATTGAAGAAAAGTTTATTCCTCTCGTTGGGCTTTGTAAGGAAAAAGGTCGCGCCATGCGGATTGGTACAAATCACGGTTCACTTTCAGATCGTATTATGAATCGTTATGGAGATACTCCATTAGGAATGGTAGAGTCTGCCCTAGAGTTCGCTCGTATTGCGCGTGCAGAATCGTATCATAACTTTGTCTTTTCTATGAAGGCTTCTAACCCGAAAGTTATGATCGAGGCATACCGCCTCCTTGTTGCACGCCTTCGTCAGCTTGGAGGTGATTGGAATTACCCTATTCACCTTGGAGTGACAGAAGCTGGTGATGGAGAGGATGGGCGTATTAAGTCTGCTGTAGGGATGGGTTCATTGCTCAATGATGGAATTGGAGATACTGTGAGAGTGTCATTGACGGAGGATCCTATCAATGAAATCCCAGTGGCGAAAAAATTGGTTTCATTTTTTGAGAAGCAAGCAGTTCAGAGAGGTGAGAGTGTTGCTTCTGTGACAGACGTTTGTCCGAGTTATAATCCTTTTTCTTATGAAAGACGCTTGAGTCAAACTATAGAGGTGCAAGGTATAGCATTAGGTGGGAGTGAGACGATTCGCGTTTTTACGACCCAAGAGAAGTGGAATGCTGTAGCTCATAAGCTGAAGTCCTTAGGAGAGTTTCAACCTGAAATTATTGTGGAGACATCTGGGGTATTAGAGGTAGACCCAACAGATGATGAGGCTCTTGCTGCTCTGAATGCTCAAGAAAGCCCTCAACTGGTTACTCTTCCTAATAAGGCAGATGGTGATGCCTTAGCTCAACAAGGCATTGTGGCGGCGTTTAGGTTGCTAGCGGCCAAAATTGATGCCAAGCATCCGATTCTATTAAAAGATACATTTGAGCCTTCGAGAGATGATTTAAAAGACTTTGAGCAAACCCTGATCCAATCGGCAAAGAATATTGGATCCCTTTTATGTGACGGGATTGGTGATGCGATTTTAATTCAAGGGGAGAGTGCCCCAGGTCAATCATTACGACTGAGTTATAATATTCTCCAAGCAGCTGGAGCGAGAATCTTTAAGACGGATTATGTTGCATGCCCTTCTTGTGGTCGAACATTGTTTAATCTACAAACGACGACCCAAAAGATACGAGAAGCTACAGGTCATCTGAAAGGTGTAAGGATTGCAGTCATGGGTTGTATTGTAAATGGCCCCGGGGAAATGGCAGATGCAGACTTTGGTTATGTAGGAGGAGCACCTAATAAAATTAATTTATATGTTGGAAAGACTGCTGTAAAATTCAATATCCCAGAAGCTGAAGCAGTAGAGTCTCTCAAAGAGTTGATCAAAGAGCATGGTAAATGGATCGAACCTGAAAGTGCTCTACATACTTAATACAACGTTTTACTTATGCCTACAGAAGCCCCGATTATTAAAACAAAATCACTATCGAAGATTCAAAAAGATTCGGTGTGGAATGTGATCATCTATGATGATCCGGTTAATCTCATGCAGTATGTGACCAAGGTTATTATGAAGGTTTTTGGTTATTCCTCCGAAAAAGCTGAAACGATGATGATGGAGGTACATAATGCGGGGCGATCAATTGTATGGTCTGGTGGCCGAGAACGGGCTGAGCTGTACGTACAACAGTTACAGGAATGTCAGCTTACGGCTGGATTATCGAAAAACTGACACAAAACCTATCATGACTATTGCTGAAACCCTAGATGGAAGCCTTAAGTTGACTTTAAACCATCCAACAGATCGTGATCTCTTGACTTCATTGATCCTTGATGCGGGAGCAGAGGGCTCGCAAGGGCTTGTTAGACATGTATGTCAGCACATGCAAGACGAGGATTGGAATGAATACGTTCAACCAGATCTTTTATCCAAGTATCAACAAGACGTTGCTACGGTGACGTTACAGGTGAAGAAGGTTTTAGATGATGAGAGTGAAGAGTTACTCATTCAAGTGAACGACTTTCGTTATTGGTATTCGACCTTAAATCAAGCGCGATTGAATCTGGAAGAATTGTTTAAGTTATCAAAAATTGAAGAACCTTTAGAAACTATAGAGTATAATCGTGTAGAAGCTTCTATTAAATCGGAATTCTACATGCATTTGCAAAGTCTGTTGCTGGACTTTTTGAAGTTGTGAGGAGCAGGTTGTCCAGTTTCTTGTTTTTAGTTCTCTGTACCGGATTGCTCTTTGGTGATTTGGTCGAACGTGAACGAATGCGCCGTCAAGCTGTTGTGAAGGGAGCTATGGAGCGGTTAGAGAAAGGAGACAGAGCTCTCAAGAAGGGAGATTATCAACGCGCCTCTTCAGCCTTTAAAAAAGGATATGATGAGTTACAACCTGGGTTGGCATATGCGAAGGTTCGTGATTCGTTGGGAGAGCGCTTGGTGTCTACGACCCTTTACCTGACCAAAGAATGGGAAAGGCGGGGAGCAAGGGCTAAAGCTCTGGGGGAAATTAATGAAATACTAGGTGTTTTGCCTGGAGACTTGAGGCTTCTTAATGCCTATCAACAGTTGAATGGTTATTCTCTCTCTCCAAAAGAGAGAACTGTTCATCAGTACCTTAAGAAAGGTTCAGAGTATTATAATAGAGCCGAATTTGATAAAGCTGTTACGGAATTTAATCGTGTTTTAACCCTCGATCAGTATAATAAAGAAAGCCAAGAATGGTTGACAAAATGTGCAGTTGCCAAAAGTGCGTATTACAATACAGCATATACTGAGGCGCGAACAAAGCATTTGAGTGATGTTGATCAAGCGTGGATGACTACTCCAGCTCCAAAGCAATCATCACAACGTACTAAGAAATACGTCAATGCATCTAATGGAGGTGTTGCAGAAATTACCTATAAGCTAAAAAATATTATTATTCCACTGGTGGATTTTGAATATGTGAGTGTCGAGGAGGCTGTTGAATTTCTCCGATTGCAATCACAAGAATTAGATACGACAACGCAAGACCCAACAGAGAAGGGGATTAATTTTATTATCAGGGGGGGCTCAAGCTCTGAAGGTTTTACCAATGAATTGTTAAGTGAAGATGCGTTTTCTGATATACCTACTACATCAAACGTAGGATATATATCGGAGCTAAAGCTGAAGAATGTTCCTTTAGCTCAAGTCTTACAATTTATATGTGATTTGGCGAAGTTGCGCTATAGAGTAGATGACTATGCTGTGACATTGTTGCCATTAGATGTAATGGATGCATCTGAGTTGATGACAAGAAGTTGGAGCGTTGCCCCGACATTTATTTCAGACTTAGGAGGGGTTTCTACTCCTTCGCGGATGAATGAGGATCCTTTTGCTCCCCAATCCGTTAGAGGTGGTGGGTTGGGAACTTTAGATTCAGCTAAGGAAGTATTGTCCCGATGTGGGATAGAGTTTAAAGGGGACGCAATAGCTAATTATCTCCCAGCAAGTTCGACTTTGATTGTTCGTAATACGATTAATAATCTCGATTTGATTGATACTCTGGTGCAGCAAATTAATGAGAGGGAGCCAAGACAAATTAGAATTTTGGCAAAGTTTGTAGAAATCTCTCAGGAAGATACGGATGAATTAGGCTTTGATTGGAATTTAGGAATTGGGGGGACTGGGTTGGCTCTTAGAGGTGGGTCGCAAGGTAACGGCCAATTAAAAAACGACTTTGCCATAGCTGATGGGCGTGTTTTGACAAGTGGCCTAAGATCTGGAGATGGAGCTATGACGCGTAACAGTATAGACTTTATCCTGAATAACAGCAGTCGTTATTCTCAGCAAACGCTAACGGCACCAGGAATATTGAGTGTTGGAGGGGTATTTGGAAATACTGAATTGGAAGTGATTATGCGGGGGCTGGCCCAAAAGAAGGTGCCGATATTATGATAGCCCCGAGTATCGTGGCGAGAAGTGGAGAGCCCGCTAAAATCGAAGTTATTCGTGAGCTTATTTATCCAACAGAATACAATCCCCCTGAAGTGCCTGATAGCGTTGAATCGTTAGGCGTTTTCCCTGTGACCCCATCAACTCCTACGGCTTTTGAGGTGAGAAATACAGGTGTAATTCTTGAAATTAAGCCAACAATAGGTGAGGCCAATGATAGCTTGATTGACCTTCAATTTGCTCCTGAAATTGTCGAGTTTGAGGGGTTTGTCAATTATGGTTCTCCAATCACAGGGGCGGATACGGATGGTAATACAGTGACGATAACCGAGAATCGCATCGAAATGCCCGTATTTTCCACTAGACGTGTTTCTACTGCTCTGACGTTAGAAGATGGTTATACCGTGGCGATAGGCGGGTTGATGAGAGAGGATGTTCAGAGTGTAGATGATAAGGTGCCGATTCTTGGAGATCTTCCCTTTATTGGGCGCTTCTTCCAGAGTAGCTCGGAAAGCCGCATTAAGAGCAATCTTATTATTTTTGTTACGGCTCAGATTATAGATGCTAAAGGAAAGCCTATTCGTGGAGGCTCATCAATGAATGAACTAGATGAAGCTCTGGGTGGTTACGAGACACCCTTGGCTGATAAATAAGAGATGTTATGAAAATTGGGCTCACAGGGAATATTGCGACGGGAAAGTCATTATGTTATGAGATAATGACGCAACATGAAAAGGTTGTGGGGTTTGATGCTGACGCAGAGGTGCAGAGGCTTTATAAAGAGCCACACGTTATCGAAGAGTTAGTCTTGGCCTTAGGAGATGGGATTCTTAATGTACAAGGTGAGCTTGAGAGGTCAAGGATTCGGGAGCTTTTCTTACGTAAGCCTGAGGTGAAAAAATTATTAGAAGATATTTTTCATCCTAAAGTACAAGCCTCATATGAGGCGAACGTTTGTTCTTTAGACAAAGGAAAAGTTCTCCTAGCTGATATTCCTTTGCTCTATGAAACAAACCGATATCACTTTGATAAAGTGATTGTTGTTGGGTGCTCAAGCCAAACTCAATTATTACGCTTGCAAAAGCGTTCAGGCTTTGACAAGACTACAGCAAGGGACTTGGCTTGCAAGCAGATGTGTTTATATGAAAAGATGCATTACGCTGATGTTGTTCTATGGAATGAAGGGAATAAAGACCAACTTCGCAGACAAATAGAGACCCTGTGTAATCACCTTTTTTTAGATGAGTGACCAAGAGACGATTGAAGTAAGTAATGAGGAAAACATATCCTTGCCCGATTATATTTTAGTAAATGATTTGCGGAAATATACCCATGTAGAATTGCGCAGTTTACAAAAGGAATTGGGTATTAGCTCATCCGCTAATGTAACCAAGGCTCATTTGGTATTTGATATTACCTCATTCTATGCAAAAAATGGCGTAAAGGTGGAATGTTTGGGAGTTTTAGAAGGCGCAAATGAAAAGTTCTCTATGTTGAGAGACCCCAAGAGAAGTTTCAAGACTTCTCCAGACGATTGTTACGTTGCGTCTCAGCATGTGAGAAAGCTGGGCTTAAATAATGGGCAATTGTTAAAGGTAGCTTTGCGCCCGCCGAAGGGGAAAGATAAGTATTTGACCGTTTCTGAAATTTTAGAAATTGACGGGCAGTCTGTTGAAGAGTTTAAGGTTGATAAGGACTTTGAATACCTGACCTCAATGTATCCAGAAGAACGGTTAAATTTAGAAGTTTTAGGAAAGCCTTCAACTACAGGACGAATTATTGATTTGGTCTCTCCGATAGGTAAGGGACAAAGGGGGCTCATAGTAGCACCTCCTAAAGGAGGGAAAACGATGGTTCTTAAAAACCTTGCTGTTGCAATTGAAGCAAATCACCCTGAAGTAGAGCTTATGGTGCTCTTATTAGATGAGCGTCCAGAAGAAGTGACTGATTTTGAAGATACTGTGACATCCGCAAGCGTGTATGCATCGACCTTTGATGAGCCAGCAAAACGTCACGCACAAGTTGCGGACCTTGTTTTGGAACGAGCGAAACGTTTAGTCGAGCAAAAGAAAGACGTGGTTATATTATTGGATAGCCTTACAAGGCTGGCTAGAGGGTTTAATAATTCTGGAGGTGGTGGAGCCATTATGTCCGGAGGTCTCAAGCCTGCGGCTCTACAACGAGCGCGTAAATTTTTCTCCACGGCTAGGAATGTGGAAGAAGGAGGTAGTCTTACTATTGTGGCTACGGCCTTAGTCGATACGGAAAGCAGAATGGACGACATTGTCTTTGAAGAGCTGAAAGGCACGGGGAATATGGAAGTGAAACTCGACCGAGAGTTTGCTGAAATGAGAATTTTCCCGGCAATTCATTTATTTGAAAGCGGGACACGTAATGACGAAAAGCTGTATCACCAAGATGAATTCAAAAAAGTGATTCAAGTGAGAAGGCAACTTTCTAGTGTTCCAGCAGGAGAGGCATTGGAGAAATTAATTAAGAATGTAGCTCTTACAGGATCAAACCCTGAGCTTATTATTAGAGGGTTAGTTTAAGAGATAAGTATGGAATTTATTAGAGAGCAAGCAAGAGCTGATGAGGTCTTGATGCGAGCGTATGAGTCTAAGCAGACACGTGCGTTTTATCTCGATTTAGAAGCGGATAATTTTCACCATTATAATGAAATCCTCTGCACAGTGCAGATGTGTGTTAATGGAAACTTCTATCTTCTTGATGCTATTAATCTAGATTTGTCAGGGACATTTTGTGATATACTGAGAGAGAGAATGGTTTGGTTGCATGGTTGTGACTATGATTTGTATCTTCTCAATAGGTTTCTAGGGGTTCGACCATTAAAGCTTCACGATACGCAAATTGCGGCTCGATTGTCTGGTTTTCGAAAGTTTGGTTATGCTCCACTAGTGGATCAAATATGTGGACAAGTTCTTCCTAAAGATTCGCAGAGAGCGGATTGGACAAAGCGTCCACTTCCCCAACGCATGATAGATTACGCAGAAAACGATGTGAGGTATTTGCCTCAAATATCGGATTTGTTGTTGTTGCGATTAGAGAAATTGAAGCGAGTAGAATGGTTCGAAGAATCTTGTGCTGCTTTGGTTCGCTCTGTGAGTCCTTATAAACAAGTCGACACAGAAGATCAATGGCGGGTTCCTAGCTCTGGAAACCTTAGTCCCTCTGAATTGCGCTATTTAAAGGCCTTGTATTTCTGGAGAGATGAGCAAGCGCAAGCGTTGGATCGACCGACCTTTAAGGTTTTAAATAATCAGCAATTAATAAAGCTTTCGAAAGAGTTAGGAGAGAATCCCGATGTGACTTTACCTCGTTTTATAAAAGATAAGCGCCGAGAGAGTCTTTTAGCAGTGATAGCACAAGCTACAGATCAGTTAGAAGAGAGTTGGCCTCAGAAACTGCCAAGGGTTCGTCATAAGAAAATTAAAGTGGATGATGAGGCGTTGAGTGCGATTATGGCGAAACGTGACATGGCTGCTAAAAAGCTTAATTTAGACAACTCTCTCATAGCTTCACGTAAGGTGTTAGAAGCAATTGTGAGAGACCCCAAGAGTGCAGAAAATCTCTTAAATTGGCAACGTGCAATTTTAGAGCTGTAAAGTGAGAGTTTTAAGGTAGATTTTGTCAAAAAAGTATGTTTTTTTGATTAATCTTCCTTG
>CAYUKP010000037.1:0-1151 GCA_964445335.1 uncultured Verrucomicrobiales bacterium | reverse complement strand
TCCTTGTGCTTCTTCTCTATTTTAGAGAAGATTCCTCATCACTTTATGTCAGATGTAGAAGATTTTAATCAAGAGGGCACTTCTGTAGATAATAGTCAAAACTACGGTGCCGCTCAAATTGATAAGCTAGAGGGCCTGGAGGCTGTTAGGAAACGCCCAGGAATGTACATTGGCGACCCTGATGAGAGAGGTTTACACCATTGTGTTTTTGAAGTTCTTGATAACTCTATAGATGAGCATCTAGCAGGATATTGTAATCAGATCACGATCATTATTCGTCCTGACGGAGCTATTTCGATCGAAGATGACGGACGAGGTATTCCGGTTGAGCCTCACCCTAAATTTGATAATAAGCCAACAGTTGAGATGGTTCTGACAAATCTACACGCCGGTGGAAAGTTTGGGCAAGGAGCTTATAAGTATTCAGGAGGGCTGCATGGAGTTGGTGCTAAGTGTGTGAATGCACTTTCGGATTGGTTTAAGTGTGAAGTCTACCGTGATGGAAAAGCTTATTTGATCGGATTTGAACGAGGGACAACGAGCCAGCCACTAGAAGTCATAGGAGAAGTTCCACCTAATAAAAATGGAACTAAGGTCACGTTTTTCCCCGATGCTACTATCTTTACAGATACTATTGTATTTCAGTTTGACAGATTGGCTAAGCGATTACGTGAATTAGCGTTCCTTAATCCAGGAGTAAGAATAACCTTAGCAGATGACCGCCCTGAGAGTGAGCGGGAAGAAACCTTTTACTACGCTGAAGGTATTACCGAGTTTGTACGCCAATTAGGAGAGAATAAGAATTTGGTTCACAAAGAGCCTATTATTCTTAAAGGCAAGCGTAAAATTGAAATTGATTATGACGGGAAGCAGACAGAGGACGACGTGTTTGCAGATGTAGTGATGCAGTATAATGACAGCTTTAAAGATAATATTCTCTGTTATGCAAACTCGATCCCGAATGCCGATGGAGGAGCGCACCTTTCTGGTTTTAAAGGTGCTCTGACTCGTTCTATTAATGCTTATGCAAAAGCAAACAAACTTCTAAAGGATAAAGATCCTGCTCTGAATGGAGATGATGTGAGAGAAGGACTCGTATGTGTGATTTCCGTGAAGATGCCAAACCCTCGCTTTAGCTCTCAGACAAAGGA
>CAYUKP010000036.1:11650-12740 GCA_964445335.1 uncultured Verrucomicrobiales bacterium | reverse complement strand
CTTCTCCACCTGGAGCAATTCCAGCAGGAGGTCCTGTCGGTCTCATTGCTGGAGTTCCTGTCGCAGCCGCTGATGGTGCCGTAGCAGTGGTTGCGGCAGAAGTGGCAGCCGTAGCAGTGGCAGCCGTGGTTGCGGCAGTAGTAGTGGCAGCTGCGCTAGAAGTAGAAGCAGCAGAGGCTTTAGGTTCATAAACCCCTTTAGTAAACAACTTGTCCATTTCCTTCTTTTCTTCGGTCGTAAGCGTCCCGCCGTCTGCCTCCTTACGCTTCAAGGCATTCCATCTATTTGTTCGTCCAGCCACCGATTGCGATAAATTTTCAGGTCTGGAGAGCCCAGATCCATACATGGTCGCCGACCCGTCGTCATGCATTTCCACATTCTTCCCGATAACCATGGCCAGTCTTCCTCCACCTTTCGCCTGATTGATGTATGTTCCATCCATTTGCCCCGCAGCTTTAGCCATCTTAAGATCTTTCGATGCATCTTTCATGATCTGACGCACACTTCGATTTTGATAACTCGTTCGTTGACTTTCAGGAATCTTCATATTCTTTGCGTGAAGCGCCTCGGCAGCTCTGCGGGCTCGGCCTTTACCCACACCAAAGATTCCTCCGCCATTCCAGCCCATCCCTCGATCTTGGAATTTGTCGAGTCTCCTCTCTGAAAATTTAGATGCTTTGGCATAACGAGACCTTAAACTGTTCCCAATAATTTCCATATTGGTTGAAGCAAAACTCGCACCTCCATGAACCGCCAATCCAGCCAACTTATCTGGCACCACTTTATAGAGACCGATTAGAAGACATATAACCAACAAATTTTCAAAAACCTCTGACGAGTCACTTATTCCAACCCCTTGGAATGTAATAACGGCATGTGCTAAATCATTAATTAAGGATATCCCTATTATTTTGAAACCCAAACCCACCGTATGTAATACAAAACTTTTCGCAACCCCTGCAGTCACCCTAGCACCCTCTAAAGCAAATACTAATGGTGCCAATGCCACTAAAATATTAAACTCCATAACAGTAACCACCGATATACTTACAATAGAAAAAAGCGCGAGAGCTACCATAATAAGCCCTGA
>CAYUKP010000036.1:8555-11550 GCA_964445335.1 uncultured Verrucomicrobiales bacterium | reverse complement strand
TCGTCTACATGTGAAGTCGCAACATCAGTTTGCCCAAGAATAGAAAAACAACTTTCAAGACCTGCTTGTGCTGAAGTCGCACAAACAAAAAGAGAAAAGATTAAGAGAAGAATAAAACGAAACATAGAAAAAGACTACCCTTCATTAATATGTAATTATTTGATTAATTAAGCAAGATTTGAATTATTTTTTACCTTAGAATAAAGATTCCAATCTGTCTCATAGTTATTAATTCTCTAGAACTCTGCTCTACAGGCTTTCCGCCCTAAATCCTATTGACACACCTCAAATTTTTATTGCAACACAAGAGCGTTTACCATTCCTTTATGAAAATTTTTTGCTTTTTAATTCTCACCCTTCTTTCTTCATTCGCTAAGCTCACTGTGGCTTCGGTGAACCCAATTGCCACGGATCTCTTACGACAAATCGGTGGAGATAAGATAGAAATCGTTGAGATCGTACGCCCGGGAATGGACGTGCATGCCTTTCAACCCCATTCTAAAGACATCCGTAAGCTAGAAGATTGCCAAGCTATCTTTGCCATGGGTAAGGGGTTAGAACCTTATTTGGCCAAAATTTCAGATGCGCTTGGCCCCCAGACCGCGATTGTAGAGCTCGGCCGCACGCTCCCCTCGCTCAAGATCGATGCCGACCCTGTCTATGCCTGCTGTCCAGCGCATTCCAGAGGAGCCATTGATCCACATTGGTGGCACAATGTGAAGAACATGGCTCGTGTCACCAAGGTGGTGGCCAAAGCCCTCTCTACCCTAGACGGAAATCATAAGGAGTTCTACAAAGCCAATGCAAATGTGGCACGCAAACAATACCGAGACCTCCACAATTGGGTGAAAGGACAAATCTCAATGATTCCTAAGAAAAACAGAATTCTCGTCACAGCCCATGTCGCATTTGCTTACTTCTGTAAGGAATATGGTTTTGAAGCCGCTTACGTGCAAGGGTTAAGCAAGGAAGGTAATATCTCTACTCAAACCCTTGCAAAGACCGTAGAAGACCTGAAGCGCAAAGAGCTGAAAGCTGTCTTCCCAGAGCAAATGGCTAATCCTAAAGTGCTTAAGCAGATCGCTAAAGCCACTGGAGCAAAGGTTGGCGCCCCTCTATATGCTGACCATATCAAAACCACCTATAAAGATATGGTATTCTACAATATAAAGGCTATTACCTCAGCCTTACGTTAGGTCTTTTTTGCTTCCATGTTTGACTCTCCGATAAAAAACACTCTCTTACTCCTGCTCCTCTTTGTCGCTATTTGTGGCTTTGGGTTACAAAAGGTGCTTCACTTTCCTGAGTCCACTCTCTCAGACCAATCTGTTAAGGTCTCCAATAGTGAAGACTATTCTGGATGGCTCACGATCAGAAGTGCCCATCCCTTTCGTAGCACAAAGGTACTCATAAACGATATTCCCGTGACACTTGACAGCTTAAGTTCTTCTGAATCTGAAGCCGAAATCAGCCTCGAAAAAAGCTCACTGATCAAAGTCGAAGTGGCGTGGCCTGAAGGTACACCTGAAACTGCCGTCTTAGTTTCATTAGATTTAGATGGCGCACCAAGCTTTGAGAAAACCTTCTGGGCACAGGAGATCCTCCATGCTGAGTTTACCCCAACCCTTTAATTGCGTCATGTCTCAAAATACCTGTTCTCTCCCCTCTGAGCACCTTCACCATCTCAAGCTAGAAAACATCTCAGCTCGATATGATAAATCACCTGTCCTCTATGACATCAACTTCGAAATCAGTTGTGGACACCGTTTGGCAGTCATTGGACCCAATGGCGCGGGTAAATCAACCCTTCTTAAAGTCTTAGCTGGTGTCCTCAAACAATCTACAGGGGCAGTATATTGGCAAAACCTCCCCCTTGCGAAGTGGACTCATGAAATTGCCTACCTTCCGCAGCTCGATAGCCACCAGAAGGACTTCCCCATTACCGTGAAAGAAGTCGTTGCCATGGGACGCTACCCAAAAGTAAACTTCTGGAAAAAGTTCTCTGCAGAAGATCACGCCAAAGTGGAACAAGCCATGATTGACATGGAGATTAAAGACCTCGAACACAGGCAGATTGATGACCTCTCTGGAGGCCAGCAACAACGAACCTTTATCGCGCGATGCCTCGCCCAAGAGGCTCATGTCATCTTGCTCGACGAGCCTTTCAATGGGCTTGATTCCGAAAGTCGTATCCACCTCACTGAATTGATGCGAAAACTCTCTAATAGAGGGCATCTCATCATTGCCTCCCACCACAACCTCGATACAGTCACCCAAATCTTTGACTACACCCTTGCGGTCAACAAATCCCAAGTCGCCTTTGGCAAAAGCCATGATATTATGCAATTGTCTAGTGTCTCAGACTTGTTTACCTGCCACCACTAAGTTTTATGCTTGACCTCATTCTCTTTCAACGTGCGTTTCTAGCCTGCCTTGTCATCGGCTTTACCAATGGATATACGAGTGGATTCGTCCTCCTTAACCGTAGCCCCTTGAAGCTCAGCGCACTCTCTCATTCCCTCATGCCAGGGATTGCCATCGCCACCATTGTCGTGGGACTCTCTGTTATCAGTGCCTTTGTAGGGGCCGTGTTAATGGCTATTCTCATCGGAATTCTCTCCTTACTCCTCTCACGTAACTCTAAGCTATCTCAAGACACAAATCTGGCGATTCTGTATACGGGCTCATTTGCTCTAGGAATCGTCATTCTCAACCGAATGGGGCATAGCCAAGAGCTTGAACACTGGCTCTTTGGGAACATTCTTGGATTAGGCGATATGGACCTCATTATGAGTTGTGTCATCGGCGTTATTGCCATTGCCATTCTCACTCTCTTCCAGCGCCCGATTCTCATTACTTTATTTGAACCTAATGTAGCCATTACCTTAGGCGTTCCTGTTCGCATCGTTCATTACACCAGCTTCGCCCTTCTCATCTTGGTACTTGTTACGACACTACAAGCTGTAGGATGCATTTTAGCGATTGGACTTATCGT
>CAYUKP010000036.1:0-8455 GCA_964445335.1 uncultured Verrucomicrobiales bacterium | reverse complement strand
CTCATGGAAACCTCAGGTGTTCCACATGTTCACGGAGAAGCTTGCACACACGATGCATCCACCTGTAGCGACCCTAGCCACCACCATTAATGAAGAACCTCTTCTCTTTGCTCCTCCTCGTCTCTCTCGTCTGTCTAGCGCAGGGGGAACAACGAATCATGACATTAGATGAGCTGGCGGATGTCTATTATGATGCTGAGACAGGAGACCCTACAGTAGCGGACGAAATCAAAAAGCTCCATGGCACCGAAGTCCGTATTGCGGGCTATATGGTGCCCTTCAATCAGCTTGAAAACCTCAAGGAATTCATGCTCATGCCTTCCTCTAATGGCTGCAACTTTTGTGAAGCCCCGATGAAGGAGGAAATGATTTATATCAAACAACCAGGTAAGAAGAAATACCCCTTCATCTCCGAACCCATTGTAGTAACAGGTAAGCTCTGGGTCAAAGGAGCGGGCACTCCAGCTCCCAACTCAACCTATGCGCAATTCCTCTATTGCCTTCAGGACACATCAATTACGACACTCCAAGCGAAGGACCACGCCCTTCTCACAAAGGTAACCCCTCGTACCATTATTAAGCAAGTATGCTCCCTACTCCGTGTTAGGCTTCTCAAACAGGTTTCCTTTGTCGAACTCTCTCACGAAGAATTTGTCGTCAAAAGGCAAGCCCTTTTGACCAAATACCTAGGTGGTGATGAAGGTGCTAAAGCCTTAAAACACTTTTTACAATGCCTTGAGGTTCCAGACGCGGAAAACCTCATCTCTCATGTGTCGACTTACCTCGCACATTGGAATGCCGCGTTCTCTGATGCAACAGGCGAAACAATTTATTATAAAAAAGGATTAGACCTATCAGAAGCGAAGAACCAACACCAAATCGCCATTGCTTGTTATGACCTTCTCTTTCACCAAGAAATTGCGCTACATGAAAAAATCCACCAAGGCATGCCTTCAATAGACGAAATGCTCGCAAGAGTTTCCCTTATTTTGGGACTCAGGCAATCTTTCTCGCAATTTTATAGTTCCATCGGACTAGTCGAAATGAAACCACTTCAGACGTTCGTTGCTCCCTATAATACAGAAGCGTTCTTAAGTGATAGCTTTCAGCCCTTAGCGGAACAACTCCTTGTCAAACAGGAAACATTCATATCCGAACTCTACAAGAGTCCTAAATATCAGCCTTATACAAAGGCAATCAATAGTCCTCCTGTAAGTATGCAACAAATCCTCACTCCTAAGCTTTATACAGAAGCATCTGAGGATAGCGCATTTACCCCACCTCAAGTGAAGGGCTATCCACAAAGACTCGGAGCCTACCTTACTGGCATGCTACTCAAACTCACCCCAGAGCAAACCCAACAAATCGAAGCTGACGGAATCAAATGGAGTCCTAAGGAGTTTATCTGGGTCATCAAAATAAAATCGGAAGAAACTATTGCGAGCGTTTCTAAAACGTTAGAAAGTTACCAAAAGCTCAAAGTGTCTCGTGAAGGGAACACGCTCAAGGTAGAGTCACTATAAAAAAATAATCTACTTAGAACACTCATTCTAAGTAGATTATCTACCTTAAAAAGGCTCCCCCAATTAAGGCGAATCAAAATACACAACCCTCTTTTACAAAAATACCAATCTTAATCAAGAATTATTTTAATAATTCAAAGCGCATTAGTATTTAATACGCAAAACAGATTAAAATGTCATAATATTGTAAAAAACAGGAAGCTGTATTCTAGATGATTCCTCTCTATAAAAACTTATCCAATAAGTTCAGGCCAATCTTCTGTATGGAAGAACTCTCCCTCAGGCTTGTCTACTCTCTCATATGTGTGAGCACCGAAGAAGTCACGCTGTGCTTGTAAGAGATTCGCAGGTAAGCGCTCTGCACGGTACGCATCATAGTATGATAAAGAACCTCCGAAGGAAGGAACAGGGATTCCATTCGTTGCAGCCAATGCAACAACTTCACGCCAATCCTGTTGTCCTTTATTAAGGATTTCAGTAAAGAAAGGAGCCAACATAAGGTTTGTTGGAGGAGTATCTTGGGTATAAGCCTCTGTTATACGGTTGAGGAAACGAGCTCTGATGATGCAACCACCTCTCCAGATCTTCGCGATTTCTCCGAGGTTAAGACCCCAGCCTTTGTCTTCACCAACCTTCTGAATCAGATCTAAGCCCTGAGCGTAGGAAACAATCTTAGAAGCATAAAGAGCGTTTTTCACCTTCGCTACAAGCTCCTCCTTAGGCAACGTAAGGTTGAAGCTCCAGTTGTCTGGGCCTTGGAGAATGCTGGAAGCCACCTTACGCTCGTCTCTCTTAGAGGAAATGATACGTGCCTCAACTGATCCTGCAATCGTTGAAAACGGAACTGCTTGCTCGACTGACTCCATGACTGTCCAACGGCCTGTTCCCTTCTGACCAGCCTTATCGACGACGATATCTACGAGGTCTTTACCAGTTTCTGGATCTTTATGCTTCAGAATGTTTGCCGTAATCTCGATGAGGAAGGATTCGAGGTCTCCCTTATTCCACTCAGCAAAGATTTCCGCTTGCTCGGCATTAGAAATCCCAGCAGCTTTAAAGATATTATAAGCCTCACAGATCAATTGCATGTCTCCATACTCAATCCCATTGTGAACCATTTTAACGAAGTGCCCTGCACCACCTTTGCCGATGTGAGTCACACATGGCTCTCCATCTACCTTAGCAGAAATGGACTCAAAGATAGGCTTCATAACCTCCCAAGTAGAGAGAGGACCACCAGGCATGATAGAAGGCCCTTTGAGTGCTCCTTCTTCTCCTCCAGAAACACCTGCGCCAATGAAGCGTAGACCTTCCTTCGTCAACCATTCATCACGACGCTCAGAATCTGTGTAGAGGGAGTTCCCGCCATCAATCACAATATCCCCTTCCTCTAGGTGCGGAAGAAGAGTCTCGATCACTTTATCGACTGGACCACCAGCTTTCACCATGATCATTACCTTTCTAGGGCGCTTCAAACTCGCAACAAACTCTTCAATTGTTGGGGTTCCTACCAAATTTTTGTCTGGATTCTCTGCAATAAACTCCTCCATGGTAGAAGTTGTTCTATTGTAGACTGAGACTGTGAAGCCACGGCTCTCGACATTGAGAACCAAATTTTGACCCATCACAGCCAAACCAATTAATCCGAAATCACTTTGTGCCATATTAAAAATACAATAAGTTCCTCTCGCCATACAGGGAGTCTTTCTGCATAGCAACTATGAACTTATTATAGTCTTTTTCCTAATACCATCTATGAACCTCCCTAATTCCCTTAGCCTTTTTCGCATCATTCTCGCGGCCGTCTTTACACTTTGCATGACTCTTTATCATGCCTCGCACGCCAATAATTTGGGACTTATCCAAATAGCGTTGTTTTGCTTCATTACGGCTGCCCTTACAGACTGGCTTGATGGGTTCCTCGCACGTAAGCTCAATCTCGTCACCTCTTTAGGAAAGCTCCTCGACCCCCTTGCGGATAAAATCCTCGTAGCAGCCGCCTTTGTAGGGTTTACTGAACTTGGCATCTGTCCAGCTTGGATCACCATTGCGATCTTATTCAGAGAATTTTCTGTAACAGGTTTACGTCTCCTCCTCGTCGAAAAAGGTACCGTGCTTCCTGCGGACAATCTAGGGAAGTGGAAGACCACCACTCAAATGGTCTACTGTGTGTGTATTCTTTTAGGCTACTCCTATCAGACCTTTGAGCCTCTTCTTGTAGGTGCGCCTTATATCTTATACCTCGCTCTTGGACTCACCCTTGCCTCTGGTGCAAACTACCTCATCAAAGGGGGGAAGGCATTAAAGTAATCCCATATCAAAGCTTTTTGTCATTATGAATGTTGGAGATTGTAATTGCACAATTTAAATTTTCTTATTATGAGAGAATCACTATGAGTATTTTCGGAAAAATTCTAGGAGGAGTCTTTGGTAAGAAAAAGAAAGCTGAAGCCCCTCAGACAGAGGCTCCAGCAGCTCCAGAAGTAGCGGTTGAGGAAGTCACCGCAGAACCAGCAGTTGCGGAACCAGCTCCTGTGGCAGAAGTTGAGCCTGTAGTAGTAGCCTCACCTGTAGAGGAAGTCGCAGAAGAGCCTGTAGATGTAAATGCTGTGCTCTCTGCAAAGGCTGACGCACACGCGGAAGACCTTGATTGGAAGGTTTCAATTGTGGACTTGCTCAAATTACTTGATATCGACTCAAGCTATGGTGCCCGTAAGGAGCTTGCTGCTGAGTTAGGAATTGATGGATACGAGGGATCTGCAGAGCAAAACCTTAAGCTCAACAAGCTTGTTCTTGCGAAACTCGCTGAAAACGGAGGCATCGTGCCTGCAGAGCTTCTAGACTAAGCACCTATTATTTCTCTATTAGTTTTTTACTTTGGCACGGCTCACAATTCATTGTGAGCCGTGTTTTTCTTTCCTCCTTCAGACTTGTAAACCATGTGACTCTTCCGCAGATTTTATCGTCTATCTTTATTAACTATGCCTAGCCGTTGGACCCTCCCTGACCTCGCTTCCTTAGAAGAGCTCCTCATCGCCCCCAAGGTCACATCTGATCACCAAGCCCACGTAAAAGAGTCCTTACAGAAAGGAACAAAACAAAGCGAAGGCGACCAACGTAAACAGGGGATTCAATCTTGGTTCAAATTAGCACACCAAGAGTCTCAATCTGATACGAGCCAGAAGCTAAGCCTCTCCCTCGCCCTCATCCGGTGGATTATCATTCTCGCTTCAGCCGTAGCAGGAGTCGGCCTAATCTCTAGCCTCATCGAACGGGTGGGAGTAACCGAGGGACAAGCCTACAACGTCTGGAAGCTCCTTGTGATCCCCATTGCTGGTCAATGGTTCTTTCTACTCCTCACCCTCCTCAGCTGGACTCTCCTGCGCAAGGGCAAGCGCAAGACAACTTTAGTCGAAGAACTCACGGGGGCTGCGGTCAAGGCTTTATCTGGCACAGCGGGCGCACGAGGCTGGAACGCCCTCTACCGAGCAGGAGCATCCTATCGCAGTATTCTCTCTTGGCGTTTGGCTCGTCTCACCCAATGGGGAGCCGTCGCATTTAACCTTGGTCTAATCGTTGGTTTCTTGGGTATCCTCCTCTTTTTGGAAATCAATTTCTTTTGGGCCACCACACTTGATAACTTTGGGCTTCCGCAACTCCTCCTCGTGACGGAAACTCTCGCAACCCCTTGGCATTGGCTAAATGCTTCTTGGACTCCCACAAAGGAGCAACTACTGGTTACTCAACTTCAGATTGGGGAGCTTAATGCGAAAGGCAACCCTGCGTATTGGTATCCCTTCATTCTCGGATGCCTGATCTGTTGGGGGCTCCTTCCACGTATTGTGTTACTCTGCTTCTGCTACCTCATGGAGCGCAAAGCTCTCGACAAACTCACCTTTATGGAAAAGCGCCACCGCGACCTTTGGCGCAAACTCACTCCACGAGTCAGAGAAACACCTTCCTATGACACCGCTCAAGATGGCATCATCCTCATTGATGTCGGAGGAGCCGCGCCTTCAACAGAAGAAATCCGTCCTTTCCTTTTGCAACAACTCAGAGTCAACCCCGTAGAGCGTTACCGTGCAGGAGTCATTGAGGGAAATGAAAGGGAGCAGGCTCTCAAATCCCTACAAAAAGCACAGCGAGGGGTGATCCTCTTGACTGAATCTTGGGATCTATCTCCTAAGCAACTTCAATCTCTACACCACGGCCTACGTGACATCATTAAGGATCGCGTCATCTACTATCTCGTCCTCGGCCTACCTAAAGGGGGAGTCACACAAGCTCCTACAGAAGCTGAACTCACTGAATGGCATCACTACATTGCGGAACTACAAGACTCTGAGACCGAACTGATCCCCTACAACCCTCAACTCGTTCTTTCCAAACCCTCTCTATGACCACCTCTTCTTCCACTCCAGACTTCGCAGTTGTTGGCAAGGTAAACGCAGGCAAGTCCTCTGTCCTCGCAACCCTCCTAGAGGTAGATGATGACGCGATCTTGCGTATCTCTAATACACCTGGTGAAACGACCGAATGCCAACCATTCCCGATTGCCTTTGACGGAAAGGAATGGTTGCGATTCATCGATACGCCTGGCTTCTCGCGCCCGATCGAAGCCATGCAGGCCATCAAAGCTCTCACTCCACCAGATACCAAGCCAACCCGACAAACGCTCAACACTTTTATCTCAACCTATCAAGGCACAGGAGAATTCGAAGACGAATGCCGCCTCCTCTCCCCTATGCTCTCCGGTTCAGGCCTTCTGTATGTCATCGACCCTAGCAAACCTCTCCGTGAAAGCTTTGTGGCTGAAATGGAGATCCTGCGCTGGACTGGACAACCTCGCCTTGCGCTCCTAAATGCCAAGGGTGAGTCCTCTGAATTCCTCTCAGACTGGAAAAACACCCTCGGTTCTTACTTTAACCTCGTTCGCACCTTCAATGCTCATACCGCGAAGTATGATGAACGCGTGCGCCTCATTCGCTCACTCTTAGAAATTGACGAGGCCAATGGAGAGGCCATCGAATCTGTACTAAGCTACCTAGATCAAGAATGGGATCAACGGCGCGAAGAGTCCGCAGAAGCTATCATTACCTTCTTAGAAAAAGCTCTAACACACCGCGAAACGACAGCTCTCTCTGAAAGGGATCAAATTGTAGAAAGCCGCAAGGAGCGGAAAATGGAGGAGTTAAGTAAAACATATTTTACCAAGATCACAAATCTAGAGAAGAAAATGCACAGCACCCTTCTCAAGCTCTACCGCCACCACCTTGTCTCGATCCAACAGGAAACCACAGCCTATGAATCCTTTGACCTCTTTGCGGAGGAAACTTGGGAGAAGTGGGGACTGAATCGCACTCAACTCACTATGGCGGGCGCTGCCACAGGAGGCGCAGGAGGTCTCATGATCGACATCGGCACAGGAGGGCTAACTCATGGCTTTGGAACATTACTCGGAGCCGTTGGAGGCGCTGCTACAGCGTTCTTCAAAGGAGGTGAACTCCCTGACTTTGGGTTTAGCCTCGGAGGAGGCCTCAAAGTAGAAGATAAGGACGGTACAGCCCTCGCGGTCGGCCCCCCAACCAGTGATAACTTTGCTTGGATTCTTCTAGATAGTAGCTTAAACTTTTACGCCCAAATCCTGACCCGCGCTCATGCCAAACGTAGCTCAGACATCATCACACATGATGGCCGTAGCATCACGCGTGAGCTAGACTCTCAACAGCGTAAACAACTCGCCAAATGGTTTGCGTCCTGCGTCAAAGGATCACCAGATCGAGGACTAGAACCTGAGGTATTCACCATTCTCACCAGTATTCTGGAAGATTTAGAGTAAGAGGTCATTTTAATATATTTCAGACACTCATTCTCTGTGTCGTGCGAGATTTTCAGCGTTGACGACTCAATTGTCCTTTTTCTATGAGAAAGGCTCTATGAACAAGTCTCTCGTAACCAATAGTATCGCCCTTGGCCTATGTGTCGCGGGCTTTCTCTTGCCTAATGGTGGCAAGGTCATCTTTAGCACGGGTGTCTTCGCCCTCTCTGGTAGCCTGACAAATTGGCTCGCAATCCATATGCTCTTTGAGAAAGTCCCTTTTCTCTATGGATCAGGGGTCATTCCTAACCGTTTTGAGGACTTTAAAGTCGGTATCAAGTCCCTAATCGTCAAAGAGTTCTTTAGTGCCGAGCGCATTAAGGAATTCACCCGCAATTCCAGCATCATGCCTGACATCGAGAGTAAGATTGATTATGACCATGTCTTTGCCGAACTCACCTCTGCTATTGAAACGTCTAGCCTCGGTGGGCTACTCGGCATGATGGGAGGTAGAGCCGCTCTAGAACCACTCAAAGAACCTCTCACCTCTAAGATTAAAGAAATGATTGGCTCCTTACAAAAAGAAGCTCTCGAAGACGAAAAACTGCCTCTCCAAATCGCAACAAAAATCGAAACCCTCATTGATACACGACTCAATGAACTCACCCCAAATGACATCAAGGAGATCATTCAACGCATGATCAAAGAGCACCTTGGCTGGCTCGTGGTCTGGGGCGGAGTCTTTGGTGGCCTAATTGGCTTAATTGTTGCCGTCATGGACCTGTCATTCTAGGGTCTTCGTAGAACTTTATGGAGTCGGCTACAGTTTGCCATAGTGGAATGAGACGGCTCCTCTACGGTCTGCAGCCTCAGCCTATAGCGGTTAAATCCTTATTTTGACACCAATGTGAGAACGCAGGATAAGTCTGTAAATGTCGTGTCCTTATTCTGCTAAGCGGGCTTTGATCATTTTGACAGAATTGCTCGTGATAGATTTTTTTATCCGCTTCATCTCTTGATCATCAAGGGTGGATATCTCATTGGCATAATCCTTAGCAAAGTCATTGACTACATCAGCGCAGAATAAGCTCATAACAGAGCTAAAGTCTTTAGA